>JBBSKP010000292.1:0-5374 GCA_038256175.1 Mycobacteriales bacterium | reverse complement strand
CTGGATTCGCGCACGCCGTTCTCCCGCACAAGTAGCCGACCGACCTTAGACAAGCCAGAACGCTACTGGGACAACGGCGTGCGCTCATATCAGCACCAAAACCACCCACGGTTAGAGCACAAGAGCCCAAAAAGACTCACGAGCGACGTAGTCGCCTCAGCAACCCAACTGGCCTGCGAGATCCTCGAAATCCTTTGCGTTGATATCGAACTCATCGCCGTAGTCCGTGTCGGCCGATTCGCCTTCGCCGAACTCGAGCGGTCGAGCGACGAATGCCGTGCGGAAACCCAGCGCGGCGGCGGCCCGGATGTCGTACTTGTGGCTGGCGACCATCATGATCTCGCCGGCGTCGAGGCCGAGATAGGTCGCCGCCATCCGATACGCTGCCGCGTCCGGCTTGAATGAGCGCGCCATCTCGGCAGTGAAGATCGCGTCCCATCGCAGTCCGCCGAGTTTGGAGAGGTTGACGACCGCGCTGACGTCGGCGTTCGAAAGCGTCGCCAACGTGTAGCGCGTCCGGAGCCGGTCGAGGCCGCGGAGCGTATCGGGCCACGGGATCAGCCGCTGCCACGCGAGCGTCAGGTCCTCGCGCTCTGCGGCGGAGTACTCGATCCCATCTTCTGCGAGCAGGGCATCAAGGCACCGACGATAGATCGAGTGCACGCTCGTCCAGCTCGCACCATCGGTCGGGGTAGCCGCCACCGAAGTGAAATACCCGGCACGCCAGCGATTTACGAAGGCAGGCCAATCGGTCCGGGGATTGCGACCGCGATCCACCCGAAGAGCAGCACTGGTTACGGTGGTGTGAAAGTCCGTCGCGGTGCCTTGGACGTCGAACAGGAGAGCTTTCGGTGGAGTCGTCACGAGACGATCTTGCCGGGCGACACACCCTCGATCAGCTCGCTCGGGTCGAGCTCGCCGAGCAGGATCGCCACGGCCCGCCGCCAGCGCCGAATCAGTAACTCGCCCTTGCCTACATCGCCACTCATGAGGATGCTCATCGACAATCCGGTGGCGACTTCGACGGTGAATTCGACAAGCGTGGGCACCCTCGGATCGTCGGGAAACCCCTCTTCGAAGATGTTCTTCAGGCGTACGTGCACGATCTGAAAGATCTGCGACTCCACTGGGAGTAGCGCAGCGCGCAGGTCGGCATCGCTTCGCGCCGCTGCCCACAGATCCAGAGCCGCCCAGAACGACGGTCCGCTGAAGATTCGCCACGCGAGATCGACGGCGACGCGGATCCGGTCGGGCGACTCGGGCATCGAAGCAAAGTCCCGCGCGAGCTGCTCGATGCGCCGATCGGCAAGGTGCTGGATGGCGCCGACGAGCAGATCCACCTTTGTCGGGAAATGGTGCAGCAGGGTGCCACGCGGGACGCCCGCGCGCTTTTGGACTGCGGACGTGCTGGTCTCGGCGTACCCGCTCTCCACGAGGCTGTCGAGGGCGGCGTCGAGTATGCGGGTCCGCATTGCGTCGCGCCGATCGGCCTGTGTCCGGCGCACTTCTACCGTCATGGCAAAAACAGTACAACCTGACGGTAAATGCCCGCGGTCAGTCGCAGAACTTGGCCGACGACGTGGCGGTCTTGTTCGCCCGTCGGTGGTGTGGTTCACTCGTTTCGTCCAGAAACAGTCATGCGTGACTGTTATGAGCGTTCCAGGAGGAGCTGCCTGATGACAGCGATAGATCCGCGAACACCGGTGATCGTCGGTGCCGGCCAAGTTGTCCATCGACCTGGTGACGGGCGTTTTCCTGCTCCGGTCGAACTGGCGTCGGAAGCGCTGCGGCGTGCCGCGGCGGACAGCGGCACGGGCAACATCCTGCTCGAGCGTGCGGACACAGTTTCTTCGGTGTCGTCGGTCAGCCGCTTCTACTCCGACCTCGGCTCGCTAGTCGCGGCGGAGATCGGCGCGACTCCTCGACAGACGGTGCAATCGGTGCGGTTCGGCGGCGACGGCACGCAGCGACTCATCAACGACGCCGCCGCATCGATCACCGCCGGCACGGCCGACATCGTGCTCGTGACGGGCGCCGAATCGGTTGCATCGTGGAACTCGTCAGCCCGCAGTGGCGAGCCGCTTGATTGGCCCGAGCAACCCGAGACCGCGGCGCCGACACGCTCCGTCGGCTCCGACAGCGACCCCAACACCGAACACGAGACCGCAGTTGGTCTCTACGGGCCGGTGTACCTCTACGGCCTGATGGAGATGGCCCTGCGAGCCAAGCTCGGCATCGATCGCGAGGCTTACCTGCAGCGGATAAGCGAACTCTGGTCGAGGTTCTCCGACGTTGCTGCCGAGAATCCGTACGCCTGGATGCCGAAGCGGCACAGTGCCGAGACGCTCGCAACGGCGACGGACGACAACCGGCAACTGTCGAGCGCGTACAACAAACTGCACGTTGCCAATCTTTCAGTGGACCAGTCGGCGGCAGTGATCGTGTGCAGCGCGGAAGCGGCGGAAGCGGCTGGTGTCCCGCGTGACAGATGGGTATTCGTTCACGCCGGCGCGCATGCCAGCGACGAGTGGTTCGTCTCCGAGCGGTCCGATCTTGCTTCGTCACCCGCGATCGCCACCATTGGATCCGCAGCGCTCGCGCATGCAGGTATCTCGATCGACGATGTTGCGCACATCGACATCTATTCGTGCTTTCCTGTCGCCGTTCAGATCGCCGCGGCCGAGCTGGGCCTGCCGATCGACGATCCGGCGCGGCCGCTGACCGTCACCGGTGGTCTGACTTTCGGTGGCGGCCCGGGCAACAACTACACCGGACACGGCGTTGCGACGCTTATCGATCTGCTGCGCAAGGATCCGGACGGTTACGGTCTGTCGACTGGATTAGGTTGGTACATAACGAAACACGCCATCGGCATCTACTCCGCCACGCCGCCGACGCGACCGTTTGTCGACATCGATGCCGATCCCGACGTCCCACGCAATCCGCGGACGGTCGAGCCGGAGTACGTCGGACCGGGCACGGTCGAGTCGTACCTGATTCCGTATTACAAGGGCGGGCAGGCTGAAGGAGTCATCGTTAGTGTGTTGACTCCCAACGGTTCTCGGCTGCTGGTCCGTAGCGAAGATTCCGACGTAGTCGCCGCGTTTACGGCCGACGACCCGATCGGCGCGCAAGTGCGTATCGACGGTCCCGGTGCGATCACGCTTGTCGACGCAGCCGAGAGGAGCACGGTATGAGCGATTCGGTATTGGTTGAACGGCAGGATTCGGTGATGGTGATCACCGTCAACCGTCCCGAGGCGCGCAACGCGATCGACCGCGCGACCGCATTGGCGATCGAAGCCGCGATCGACGAGTTCGAAGCCGACGCCGGAGCGCGCGTTGCCATCCTTACCGGCGCAGGTGGAAACTTCTGCTCCGGAATGGATCTCATCGCCGCATCGCGCGGCGACTTCCCGATGGGCGACAAGCGTGGGCTGCTCGGCATCACCGCAAAGCCACCGAACAAGCCGTTGATCGCCGCTGTCGAGGGTTTCGCACTGGCCGGCGGCTGCGAACTTGCGCTGTCATCCGATCTGATTGTGGCGGCGTCCAATGCGCAGTTCGGTATTCCAGAAGCCAAGCGCGGCTTGGTCGCCGCGGCCGGGGGAGTGTGGCGTCTCGCGCAACGACTGCCGCGCAATGTCGCCGCCGAACTGGCTTTCACGGGTAATCGGCTCGGAGCGGAGCGGCTCTACCAGCTCGGCCTGGTGAACCGGCTCACCGAGCCAGGTCAGGCGCTGGCGGGTGCTCTTGCGCTCGCCGCCGAAATTACCGCAGCTGCACCGCTTTCCGTGCTAGCCAGCAAGCAGATCATCGACGCTGCACCTGATTGGTCGACCGAGGAAGGCTTCGCGAAGCAAGGCGAGATCGCAGGAACGGCCTTGTCTTCGGCCGACGCAGCAGAAGGCATCCGAGCATTCGCAGAAAAACGAGACCCGATTTGGAGCGGCAAGTGACGACGGTATTGGAACAAAAGGTAGCGGATCCATTTTCTACGCCGGAGCGAATCCAGTTGCGCGACACGGTTCGCCGGTTCGTGCAGAAGGAGATCGTGCCGAACATCTCGCAGTGGGAGCGTGACCAGGAAATTCCCCGCTCGCTGCACAAGAAGGCGGCCGAACTCGGCTTGCTCGGCATCGGTTTCGACGAGGAGCTCGGTGGCAGCGGCGGAAATGCAATCGACACGATCATCGTGTCGGAGGAGCTCATTCAGGCCGGCGGCTCGAGCGGCATCGTTGCCGGGTTGATGACGCATGGCATCGCGATTCCGCACATCATCTCCGCACAGAATGCAGACCTGAACGACCGGTTCGTTCGCCCGACTCTCGCCGGCGAGAAGATCGGCTCGCTGGCAGTCACGGAACCCGACGGTGGTTCCGACGTTGCCGCGCTGCGGACGATCGCACGCCGCGACGGTGACCACTACGTCGTCAACGGTGCGAAGACCTTCATCACCTCGGGTGTTCGCGCTGACTTCGTGACCACTGCGGTTCGTACCGGCGGGAGCGGCTACGGCGGCATCTCGTTGCTCGTAGTGGAGAAGGGCACGCCGGGATTCACCGTCTCACGCAAACTGGAAAAGCTCGGCTGGCATTGCTCCGATACCGCGGAACTTGCCTACACCGACTGCCGAGTGCCGGTGGGCAACCTGGTCGGCGAGGAAAACCGCGGCTTCATCCTGCTGATGCAGCAGTTCCAGGGCGAGCGGATCGGGTTGGCCGTCAACGGCTACGCCACTGCGCAGCGGTGCCTGGATCTGACCGTCGAATGGACTCGCAATCGGAACACCTTCGGCCGGCCACTGATCAATCGGCAGGTAGTGCAGCACAAGCTGGTCGAGATGACTCAGGCCGTCGAGGTTGCCCGCACCTACGCCAGGCAGGTCGCGCTACGCGCTGCCGCAGGTGAGGTCATCGTGCCGCAGGTCTGCATGGCGAAGAAGCAGGCGACGGATGCTTGTTCATTCGTCGTCGACGCGGCCGTCCAGTTGCACGGCGGACTCGGCTACATGCGCGAGACCGAGGTCGAACGCCATTACCGCGATGCGCGGATCCTGCCGATCGGTGGCGGCGCGGACGAAGTGATGATGGATCTCGCGGCGAAGACGCTCGGCTACTCCTAGGAACTGTGCGCGTTTCTTACCCCGCTGGGGGTATGTGATGTCTCAGGACATGTTGAACAAATGTGTCTCAGGACTTCGTGGACGATTTGTGGGTGAGCAATTGTGAGGTGACCGTTCTGTCGAGGGTCAGGGTGCGTGCGAGGCGGTCATCGACCATGATGGTGACCTCGTCGCCGCGCCAGTGCACGAGAGCGGTCTTGTTCGCCCACTTGCGGCCGATCGTGATCTTGCATCGGTCGAATTGCACGAT
>JBBSKP010000291.1:0-5387 GCA_038256175.1 Mycobacteriales bacterium | reverse complement strand
TTGCCCGGTCATAGTCCCGGTACCCAGTCGGCGATGGTGTCCCAATGGTCGATGATTTCGCTGGTGCCCCAGGCGACACCGACGCCGACAGCGACCGCCCCGAAGGTCGCGGGTCCGCCGGAGGCGCTCAACAGCAGCAGCTCGGTGGCTGCGGTTCCTGCGACGAAACCACCCCAGTCCTTTGCCACCACCTCTACGACATCGCCTTTGTCTTTGGCATCTTGGAGGTCATAGACCGTCTGGCCGCCAGTAATAATCGCACCGAGCACAGGTATCTTCTTGCCGAATTCGCCAAGAGCAGGACCGATCTTCGGCAAGTCACCTGCCGACGCCCCGGCAATTCTGACCAGTGGGTTGTCCACCGCGCCCGCAATCAGTTTCGAATTCGCCGCGACGACCTTCGCTGCGTCGTCAACCTGCCCCTCGTAGAACCGCACGGGACTAAACGCCTTGGATTCCCAGAACGGATCACCGGATCTCATCGCCTCGTCGGCGAACCGACGAAACTGAATGGCCTTCTCGTTGTTCGCATCCGCGATCTTCGACCACTTGTCCGCCTGTTGGATCGCACCGTTGACATACCCGGCACCAGCCGATTCCAGTAGCCAGTACCAGCCCTTCTTGATGTCTTCCGCGGCCGCGCGGATCCCGTTCAGCGCTCCCGCGAGCCCGGCGTGGGCATCCTTTTCGATCCCGCGGGCCGCCACCACGATTCCCAACGCCTCCGAGTATGCAGCTTGTTGCGCCGCGAACTTCGCGCTGTCTGTCGTCGTCATCGGGCCGACGGAGACTGGGCGAGCCGGGTCCATGATCCACATCGGATCGCACTGGTTGGGCTGCACTTCGATGCCGGCTTCTGCTGCGACCTCGGCGGCTTGCCGCATCTGTGCCTTCGCGCCGGCCAGCCCATCGCCGAGCGCGGCAACTGCTGACGCTGCGCTGTTTGCTTGATCGGCGATTCCAGCGGCTCCGCTGTTCATGCCGGCGGTCCTGTCCCGGAACGCATTTCCAGCATCGCCGTGCCACACGCTTTCGGAGTTGCCGTTCGCGGTGCCGAAACTCTGCGCCGCCTGATCCATCCCGCCCGCAAATCCGGTGATCTGTTGCGAGCACGTGTAGCAAGCCTGCGGATCACCGGCGACAAACGTGCTGATCGGCATCAGCGCATCACCGTCCGGCACCGTTGACTGGCAACTGCACGACCGGCCCGACGAACTCCGAAGTCAGTCCCGCCCGGTCCAACGCATCCTGACGCGACTCCAACTGCTGGCTGTTCGCCTGGTCGGCATCGTTGTAGTTCGCGTCGGAGAGCTGTACCAGGTCGGCCGCGTTCGCCGCCCCCGATGCCACAGTGAACGCCGCGCCCGCGAGCGCGGCCAACATGTTTGCGATGGGTCCACCCGACACCCCTGCGTCCGGCACCGGCACTTCGGGCATGTTCTCCACATCGATCGCCACCCGGGCCAAGGGTTTTGCCGACACGTTGAGGTCGTCTACGTGCAAGTCCATCAGGCCGTCGCCCCTACTTTCGTTGTGGTCGGTACGTGCCGTGCGGGCGCTCCATGAAATTCCTAGTGTTGAACGGGGGTTCGTCCTCGGCCTGGCCCGGATCGACCTGAGGTTCGCTCGATTCGCCGAGCGGCGAAAGGTCCGCATTGACCAACACCAGGTTGTAGCCGGTACTCCGTTGGACCGCAGTCATTCCCGCATTGTCCAGTCCGATCCACGGCTGCCGCAGCCCCCGCGACCTCACCAGCTCCTGAATTGAGGTGTACACCGGCAACGCGGTCCGCCCGTCTGACAATCGCCGCAGCTCCACCCACGTCTGCCCGGAGCGGTCCCGAGGACCCGTCGGAACGAACAGTACTTCTGGCCGCAGTTCGTCCACCCCCTGACTCCCTCCCAGTCGTAACGGTATTGCTGGATAATAACGGACGCCATCAGACTCCCGGTCTCAACCTCGTTCGGATACCTCGGTAGCACGCGCGGCGAGGGCATCCGCGACTGCGGCAAACTCCGCCAGCGCAGCTGTGAGATCTTCTACGATTTCCTGCGCGATGATCTCTGGCGGCACGCCGTCGTCGGCGTCGGTGAGTGATGGATCCTTCAGCCACGTGATGTCGAGGTTCGCCTTGTCCCGCGCCACCAGGCCGTCGTAGTCGAACGGACGAAATCGTTCGGATTCGATTCGTGCAGCACGGTTGTCGGCGTTGAACGACTCAATGAACGGCGCAAGGTGTTCATCGCGGAGCGGACGCTGTTTCAGGGTGAAGTGCTCACCAGTGCGGAAGTCGTATACCCATAACTTGTCGGTCCACGGCCTGGATGGTCGGGCCTTCTTGCGGGTCGAAGAACAACACGTTCGCCTTGACTCCGCCTGCGTAGAAGATGCCGGTGGGCAGTCGAAGGAGCGTGTGTACGTCGTATTCCTTGAGTAGTCGACGGCGGATCGTCTCGCCGGCACCTCCCTCGAATAGGACGTTGTCAGGCACGACGACAGCGGCACGGCCGTCTACTCCGAGTAGCGAGGCGATGTGTTGAACAAAGTTGAGCTGTTTGTTAGTTGTCGTTACCCAGAAATCCTGCCGGTTGTAGGCCACGTCATCCCGCTCGGGGCGCCCGTCTTCGCCAACGACCGTGATCGATGATTTCTTGCCGAATGGCGGGTTTGCCAGCACCATGGAAGCCGACACTGATCCCTTGGCGGCCAGGGCATCCCGCACCTCGATCACTGGTTTGCCGGTTGCTTGTCCGATTCCATGGAGATACATGTTCATCGTGGCTAAGCGCGCCGTTGCGTCGACGAGCTCCATACCGCGCACGGAACGACCCTCCGCCAGGGCGTCGCGCTGATCGGGCGTGATGGTCTCGGTGTGATGGGTCTTGAGGTATTCGATCGCTGCGAGAAGGAAGCCGCCGGTGCCGCAGGCTGGGTCGACAATCGTGTCGGCGGGCGTGGGGCGCATGACGTTGACCATTGCGTGAATCAATGTGCGAGGTGTGAAATATTGTCCTGCACCAGATTTGACGTCCGATGCCGATTTCTGCAGCAGTCCTTCGTATGCGTCGCCGTTCAGGTCGCCGCCGATACTTGACCAGTTTTCGGATCCGATCAAGTCGACGATGAGCTTGCGAAGGAGCGCTGGCTCTTGGATGCGATTCTGAGCTTTCCGGAAGATAACCCCGAGATTCGTGGTCTCTCTGCCCAGCTCGCTCAGGATTCGACGGTATTCCACCTCGAGTTCGACGCCTTTGAGCGATGTGAGCCTGTCCCACGATATGTCGAGCCGCTCGGGGAAAATCTGCTCCTGATTGATGAAGTTCTTTTGGCGTTCGTCGGCCATCTTCAGGAACAGCAGGAGGCTGAGTTGCTCCACGTAGTCGATTGCGGAGACCCCGGCGTCGCGCAGCACGTCGCAGTAACTCCACAGTTTGTCGACTAGACGGCGCAGTTCGGCAGTGTTGCTCATGAGTGACGAGACTAGTCGGGCTGTTGGCGCAAACGAGATACACGGGTATGAGGTTGCGTGGCGGTTCTGCCTGCGTGGACTTGTCCTCGGACGGTGGCGGCGCGGCTTGTCGGTGCGTCCCTATACGGTGGCGCGTTGCCTACTCGAAGGATGTTCAATGACGGACCGACTTTCAGGAGCTGTGAGAGCGGTGTGGACCAACTACATCGGACTCCCCGCGAGCGATTCCGAAGACGAGGCTGCGCGATTCGTGCACAGCGAAGTAGCGCGGCTTAGCGTTATTCGCGACGAGGTCGCTGGCAAAATATGGGACGATGGCGCCAAACGGTGGTCGAGGAATTACGGTCGGCCCATCGATGGGTACGACGCAATTTCGCTGGCGCTTGGCGCGCTTGAAAAGGCGGAAGACCAAGCGATCGCGGACGGACTGATCGCGCGGATTCCGCATCGTCGGATCCACGATCGGCGTCACCGCTGGACCAACTTCGAAGCAGAAGTGACCGAACCCGTAAATATCCCACATGTGAACACCGGTCGTAGCGGCACGGCGGGGTGGCACAGACGTGCGGAGGATGAGCACATCGACGTCGAATATCTTGGTGACACGGGAGGTTACGACGGTTTCGACCCGATCGAGGACCGTGCTCTCCCGCCCGAGGTCCCGTGGACGGACGCCGATAAGAAGGTGGCTCTCGACAAGTACATCGAGCTGCATGGCCTGGCACGCGGCGAGTGGGTGGATATGGAATGGCCGCCCGAACCATCGTTGTGGACGGAGGGGAGTTGCTACTTGACCGAGGGCGAACCGTGCCCGGCTCATCTGGAGGAAGGGGAGCCGGACGATTGTGCAGACTGCCAAGCGTCGGTCACGGAGGAAATCGCCCAGATGGCCGTGTGGAACTGGACGACGACAGTGCGAACCTACGAGATCGGGTTCTCAGCCGCGGGGGAGGAGCGCGAAGAGGAATACGCCGATCATGGGTATTTGGTCGCAACCATCGAGCAGGATCCCCGCGATGTTCTTATTGGTCCGCCGCATCGAGGTTACTTCTGATAGCCCGGGCGGAGACCGAATTCCAGCCGCTCATCTATAACTGAGAGCCGGCTGCGTCGAGCGCCTGGCGTGTGGATTCATCGGCCTGCTTGTACGCGGCACCGGACTTGGTGAAGACCTCCCGCATCTGCATCGCTACATCGATGTGTTGCTGGATGACGTCCTCGAACGAACCTCCGCCGCCGCTCGCGAGTTTGAAGAACTTTTCGCCCAACGCTCGCGAGGAATCCAACTGGCCAAATGATTCGATGAAGACCATCCTGCGGCCGCGCTCCTTCAAGGCTTGGAGCCCCTCGGCGTAGCGCTCGCACACCGATGCACAGCGGTCTGCCGCGTCACTCGACATGCGCAGGCGCCCAGCATCGACCTCCGCAGAGAGTGCTTGAAATTCGCTCACGCTGTCCATTTGCTCTCCCTACCTGACTGGCTCGTTCAACGATCCGAACCGATATCGCACTCGGCTACCTAGGCAACACATTGTTGAGACTGGACGCGCTACGCTCCGCGACCACACACGGGTCCTCTTGAGCGGGAACGCCGCCCTTCTTGCTCGCACGGACTATTAGGGTGCCCTTCGAGGTCGCGAACGAAATGTCACACAGCTCCCCGACTGGGTATGCCGTCTCGCGGGAGCTCACGGCGTCTCGACCGGGTACCGACGCCGGCCGAAAATCTGTGCTGTTGGGATTCGTTTTCACTTCGTCAAACGAATGCTCCGTTGCAAACACCGACAGGTAGTACCAACTCGCAGTCCACCCGCACACTTCCCAGCCGGTGCGCTGGACTCCGAAAACGTCCGCATCCTTCGAGGCTGGGTCAACACCGGCGGCGCGGAGCGCGTCAGCCGGAATATCACACGGCTC
>JBBSKP010000290.1:0-5396 GCA_038256175.1 Mycobacteriales bacterium | reverse complement strand
GCGCCCCTCGACAGGCTCCCAGGGTTCAAACTCACGACCGGCCTCGACCGGACCAAAGTCCTTCGACCTCGCAAGACGACCACACCCCATTTTCACCCCGGCAGGGGCGCACGCAAGGGCATCATCAACTCACGAGCGGCGTAGCCGCCTAATCGGTGCTCGTGTTCTCGCTTATCGCGATGGGCCGGCCGATCTGCGGAAAGGCGCGTTGCGCACACGCAGGTCGATCGCACACCTTGCATCCGGCGCCGATCTGCACTGCCGCGTCGGCGTCGTCGAGCTGGAGGCCGCGCGAATACACCAGCCGGTCGGCATATTCGATGTCGCAGCCCAGACCGATCGCGAAGCTCTTCTCGCGCGTCCGAAATCCGTGCCCCCGACTCGTTGTCGTGCGGGAGATCCAGAGGTAGCGGCGTCCGTCGGGCATCTGTGCGACTTGGCGCAGCGTTCTTCCGGGGTTGGCGAAGGCCTCGTGCACCACCCAGAGCGGACAGCTGCCGCCGACACGGGAGAAGTGGAATGCGGTGGCGGACTGACGTTTCGAGATGTTTCCAGCGCGATCGGTGCGGACGAAGAAGAACGGAACGCCGCGCTGGCCTTGGCGCTGTAGCGTGCTCAGCCGATGGCAAATGGTTTCGAAGCCGACCTCGAATCGCAAACTGAGCAAGTCGATGTCGTAATTCAGTTCTTCGGCAGAACGAAGGAAACGCCCGTACGGCAGGATCAGTGCGCCCGCAAAGTAGTTGGCCAGCCCGACCCGTGCCAGCGCCCTCGATTCGCCGGATAGCGATGTTTCGTCATCGACGATCGCATCGATGTCATCGGCGTGCAGCAGAAACGCCAGCGTGGTTGCAATCTGGAACGCGCGCTGCCCGGGTTCGAGCCTGCGTGCGAGGGTGAGCGTACGGGTCGCGGGGTCGTACCGGCGTTTGGGAACCGTGTGATCGGCGCCGTCGCCCGACACGAGGACCTTGATGTCCGTGAGGTCTGCCGCCAGCCTGGCGAGTTGGCGATCGAGCGAGCCGACAGTGAGCGAGTTGTCCTCGAACATCCGCTCAGCGGCGCGGTCGAGGAGCGGGATGTGGTTCCGCCTGTCGTAGAAGAAGTCTCGGACCTCTTCATAGGGCATGGCGATCCCAGGATCCGTGGGCGACGATCCCGTGAACTGCGACGAGAGCAGGTCGACCTGGTCAGTCGCGGCATGCAGCCGGCGGTGCATCGTCACAAGGGTGCGGGCAACGCCCGGCATACGGGCGGCCAATTCTTCGACCTCGGTAATCGGAACGCCCTCGCCTGCTGAGGATTCCACGAGAACATCATGGAGATCGGAGACCAGTCGCGCGTCGGCATCCGCAGCGAAGAACGCAACGTCGAGGTCGAAGGCCGAGCTCAACTTCAGCAGCACGGGGACGGTCAACGGGCGTTGGTCGCGCTCGAGTTGGTTGAGATAGCTCGGCGACAGGTCGAGCGCGATCGCCAGCGCGGCCTGGGTCAATCCGCGTTCGTCTCGCAGCCGGCGGAGCCGGGAACCGGCGTACATCTTTCGCACAGACAAACCGTAGCTCAACAAACCTTCGCAACCTTCGCAAAGTTGGGGATCTGCCACCGCAACAGTAGGCATTTGCAAGGCATATCCGTGAGTGGGACCGCTGCGTAGCGTGCGAAGGGACAGACCAACAGGAGGATGCTCACATGAAGTTGCACACAGTGCGGAGCCACCGATCGGCGGAAGATTTCCCGCGGTCGGAACATCTGGCATCGAAGATCGCCGAGGTCGCGACCGACCCGGTTGCGGTGCCGCACGATGTCGCCGACATGATCGTCAACCGGATCATCGACAACGCAGCCGTCGCGGCCGCATCGCTGGTCCGGCGCCCAGTGTCGAGCGCGCGTACGCAGGCCGTTGGGCATCCGCTCCAGCCAGGTGCGACCGTCTTCGGCCTCGATCGTGGAGTCAGGCTCTCGCCCGAGTGGGCGGCATGGGCCAACGGTGTCGCAGTGCGTGAACTCGACCTCCACGACACGTTCCTTGCCGCCGAATACTCCCATCCGGGGGACAACATCGCGCCGATTCTCGCTGTCGCTCAGCACACCGGACGCAACGGCACCGATCTGATCCGAGGCATCGCAACCGGTTACGAGATCCAGATCGACCTCGTGCGCTCGATCTGCCTCCATGAGCACAAGATCGACCACGTCGCGCACCTCGGCCCGTCCGCGGCGGCCGGCATCGGCACACTCCTCGGATTGAACGAGGAGACGATATATCAGGCTCTCGGCCAGGCGCTGCACACGACGACCGCGACGCGGCAGTCTCGCAAAGGCGAAATCTCCAGCTGGAAGGCCTATGCGCCGGCGTTCGCCGGAAAGATGGCAGTCGAGGCGGTCGATCGCGCCATGCGTGGTGAAGGTTCGCCTTCACCGATCTGGGAAGGTGAGGACGGTGTCATCGCCTGGATGCTCGGCGGTCCGAGTGCGGAATACACGGTCCCGCTTCCGGGTCCGGGCGAGGCAAAGCGAGCGATTCTGGACAGCTACACCAAGGAGCATTCCGCCGAGTACCAGAGCCAGGCGCCCATCGATCTGGCCCGCCGGATGCGTGGTCGGATCGGCGATCTCGACCAGATCGCGTCGATCGTGCTGCACACCAGCCATCACACCCACGTGGTAATCGGCACGGGCTCAGGCGATCCGCAGAAGTTCGATCCCACCGCTAGCCGAGAGACACTCGACCATTCGGTGCCGTACATCTTCGCCGTTGCGTTGCAGGACGGCACCTGGCACCACGAGCATTCGTACGCACCCGAGCGTGCGCAGCGAGCGGACACAGTTGCGTTGTGGCGCAAGATCTCCACGGCGGAGGACCAGGAATGGACGCGCCGCTATCACTCGGCAGATCCGGCGGAGATGGCGTTCGGGGCTCGCGCTGAGGTGACCCTGTGCAGTGGTGAGGTGATCGTCGACGAACTGGCGATCGCGGACGCGCATCCATTGGGGGCCAGGCCATTTGCACGAGAACAGTACATTCGGAAGTTCCGCACACTCGCAGACGGCGTTATCGATCCAGCCGAACAGGACCGCTTCCTTGTCGCGGCCCAGCGCACCGCCGAACTAGCGGCAGGCGAGCTCGATCAGTTGACGTTCACGGTTTCCGAGGACGTACTGGCGCTTGCGCCGGTGGTACCGAAGGGCGTGTTCTGACATGGCGCGCGTGATCACCTCGCCCGCGTCGGCGAGCGACAAGCGTAAAGCGTTCCGCGCAGGGTTGGCCTCCGGCAGTATTCTGCGTCTTCCGGGGGCGTTCTCTCCACTGGTGGCAATGCAGATCCAGCGGCTCGGATTCGAGGGCGTATATGTCTCGGGGGCAGTAGTTTCCGCAGATCTCGGGCTACCGGATATCGGCCTCACCACGCTCACCGAGGTCGCCGGGCGCGGTCAGCAGATAGCCCGGGTCACCGACCTACCGACGCTGATCGACGCTGATACCGGCTTCGGTGAGCCGATGAGTGCCGCCCGGACGGTGACCGTTCTCGAAGATGCGGGCATCGCGGGCGCGCACTTCGAGGACCAGCTCAATCCGAAGCGTTGCGGTCACCTCGACGGCAAATCGGTTGTCCCTGTGGAGGATATGGTGCAGCGGATCCGAGCAGCGGTATCGGCGCGACGAGATCCCGATTTCGTTATCTGCGCCCGCACCGATGCGCGCGCACGCGAAGGACTGGACGCGGCCATCGATCGGGCGAAGGCCTACGTCGACGCGGGTGCCGATCTCATCTTCACCGAGGCGCTCACAGACGAGTCGGAGTTCGAGAAGTTCCGCGCCGGCGTGGCGCAGCCCTTGTTGGCCAATATGACCGAGTTCGGGAAGTCCGAACTCCTGTCCGCGCAGGCCTTGGAGAATCTCGGCTACAACGTGGTGATCTATCCGGTGAGCGCACTGCGGATTGCGATGTTCGCCGTCGAAGCGGGTCTGCGAGAGATCGCCGAAACCGGTACCCAGGTAGGACTTCTCGATCGAATGCAGCATCGGGCGCGGCTCTACGAGCTACTCGAGTACGAGAACTACAACGAGTTCGATTCCGGGATATTCAACTTCAGTGTTGCGGAGCGGTGATCATGAGTGACATCAAGAAAGGTCTCACCGGCGTAGTCGTCGACACGACTGCGATCTCCAAGGTTGTGCCGGAGACGAATTCGCTGACCTACCGTGGCTACGCGGTGCAGGATCTGGCGGCGTCGTGCAGCTTCGAAGAGGTTGCCTACTTGCTCTGGTACGGCGAGCTTCCCGACCCGAGCCAGCTTCAGCTCATGATGCAGCGCGAGCGGGCGTTGCGGCGGGCCGACCGATCGCTGCTGTCGTTGGTCGGAAAGCTCCCGGACAACTGTCATCCCATGGACGTCGTTCGCACCGCTGTCAGCTTTCTGGGTTGTGAAGACCCCGAGGAGGACGACAGCGCGCGAAAGGCGAACCTGGCCAAGGCGTTGCGAATGACGGCGGTGCTGCCAACCGTCATTGCGGCGGACATGCGCAGGCGCAGGGGACAGGACCCGATCGCGCCGCATTCCCAATTGGGCTTCGCGGCGAACTTTCTGAACATGTGCTTCGGGAAGGTCCCCGACGGCCGGTTGGTCAAGGCCTTCGAGGCATCGCTGATCCTGTACGCGGAGCACAGCTTCAACGCTTCGACCTTCGCCGCACGAGTGGTCACCTCGACGCAATCCGACATGTACAGCGCGGTCACCGCCGCTATCGGGGCGCTGAAAGGTTCGCTGCACGGCGGTGCCAACGAGGCCGTCATGGCCGACATGCTCGAGATCGGCGACCCCGCGAGCGCCTCGGAGTGGTTGCGGCGCAAGCTCGATAACAAAGAGAAGGTGATGGGATTCGGTCACCGGGTCTACAAAGACGGTGACTCGCGGGTGCCGACAATGAGAGCCGCGTTGACGGACATCGCCGCAGTCACCAACGGAACAAAGTGGCTTGCGATGTACGACGCGTTGGAATCCGCAATGGCCGACACGACGGGGATCAAACCGAACCTCGATTTCCCGACCGGGCCGGCGTACTACCTGATGGGCTTCGACATCGAAATGTTCACCCCGATATTCGTGATGAGTCGGATCGCGGGCTGGACGGCACACATAATCGAGCAGGCCGACTCGAACGCGCTGATCAGGCCGCTCAGTGCGTACTCCGGTGTTCCGCAAAGGGCCCTACGCGCCTCGTGAGTCTTTTCGGAGGGCCAGCCCTCCGAAAAGAGGCTCTTGTGCTCTAACCGTGGGTGGTTTTGGTGCTGATATGAGCGCACGCCGTTGTCCCAGTAGCGTTCTGGCTTGTCTAAGGTCGGTCGGCTACTTGTGCGGGAGAACGGCGTGCGCGAATCCAGGATATGGCG
>JBBSKP010000289.1:0-5399 GCA_038256175.1 Mycobacteriales bacterium | reverse complement strand
GTCACATTTGGCATCAGGTGCTGGAAGGACTGCGGAAGGCGCTCGTGCAGGATAAAGAGGGCGATCTGCCGTTCGAATTGGTCGACAACATCAAGAAGCTGGACGACAAAGTCCGAACCAGGGGGTAATCGATATACTCCCTAGTGCACCTGGCGCCAAGATCGGTGTCAGGACATTACTTCAGCGGGGGAGTTCGAGTGAAATATCCTAGATTTGCAGCCAGCGTTGTGGGTGCAGCGGTGTTGGCGACAGCCGGAATGATCGGAGCAGGGGGGACTGCTTCTGCTGAGGGGATCCCGCGCTTCGATGTCCTCGGTCAGAATATCTACACCGTCGGTGACCATGCCTCCTGCAACGGCACCATCAACGTTGGACTGGAATCCGACAGAGCCAAGCCGGGCAAGACCTTCATGGTGCTGACGTCACCGGGCTTCTCGGGTATTGGTCCAGACTGGACCAACAATCCGGTGTGCAAGGTCACTGTCATGGCCGCCTGGTTCCTTGGAGGTGTTGTATCTTCCACCCCCGTGGCGTTCGGCCCGGGTCCCTCCGCGCCGGTGGTGGTGGAGCTCCCCACCACGTCCGGCCCCACCCTGATGATGTTCGGGACCGCACCCCAGATCTCCAATCGCCTGGGCACGTACGTCTGGATCCCATGACCTGGTAGGACCTGAGTACAAGACGCTCGGCTGGGTTTTCCAGTCGGGCGTTTTGCGTAGGCGCCGTTCGAGTTGTAGGGCGCCATGCACAGTCCGCAGAAAGCGACATGGTCGCCGCAACCTCTCGACCGAGAGCGTTGCGGCGACCACGTGAAGCCGCGCTTCCGCGGCTCTGCTTGCGTCTGACCTAGCGTGCAGCCTGCGCAGCAACGATGACGCTGGGGACGGGGGTAGACAGATTGCCCGAACCCTGAGAAGCCGCGGCCGCCCATTCTGCGCCGATGGGCTGCGCTGCGAACCATTCTGCGGAATGGCGACCGAAGCTCTGCGTGGCAGCAACAACGTCATGTCCGCCAGGCTGGGCTTCCACCCAATCGATCGCGTTGGTTGTCGCAGCCGGAGCTGCGGCCAGCGCCTGCGCGCCGCCGGGCTGGGCCTGTACGAAGCTGACGGTCTGGTTCGTCGCATTCACACCAGCCGCAACCACGGCTTGCGCCAACGACGGCTGGCGCGGAGGAGCACCAGGAGCGGGCGGAGTCGGGAAGAGTTCCGGTGCGGTGCTCGGACCATTGCGGTCACCGGCGCCGAGGGCGTAGCCGATGCTGCCACCAATGATTGCGCCGCCAAGTCCTCCCAACGCTGCCGCCGGGATGCCGACGACAGCGGCGCCGGCCGCTGCGCCAATCAATGCGCCGGGTCCAGCCGCCACCCCAGCGCCCACGACCGTTCCGCACACCGGAAGGGTTATGGCACACCCGATCCCCGCACCAATCGCCGCCCCACCAAGTCCGCCGACGACGGCGGCGGGTACGCCAGCCGCTGTTGCGCCTGCGAGTCCACCGATGATGGCGCCGGCAGTCGTGCTGGCAGCGGTTCGGTCTGAATCTTCGGGGGAGAAGCCGATGGTGTCGTAGAAGCCGGCTGCACGCGATTCACCGAATGCGGCCCATTGGTTCGCCTTTGTGGCTGCTTCTGGCGACATCCACTCGGGAATCTCGGTTTTGAATGAGCCGAGACGCAGCTTGCCTTCGGGTGCCGCGATCGGCGGCGGCGGTACGTCCGGCGTTGCTGTTCGAGGAGCAACCGAGGCGGGCGGTGTCGGCGTCGGTGTCGTCTCAATGGTCGGCGACTGTGTGGACGGCGCCGTCTCGTTGGACGGCGTCGACTCTTCAGTAGTCACGGGCGGTGTGTACTGCGGCTCGTAGGTCGGCTCCGGGCGGGTTCGCGTGTCCGGGGGCGATGGGATCGCGGCGATCGGGTCGTTCTGCGCCGGCGGTGGGGTTGTGGGCGGAGTGACGCCCGGCTGGCTGGGTGGTGTGACGCCGGGCTGCACGGGATCGGCGTGTGCGACACCGACGCAGGCGATCGCGATTGCGACGGGTACTGCGCCGATGGTCGCGATTCGTTGTGACGGACGCCGGTGACGTCCGGTGGATCCGTTGCTACTCAAGTGATGTCTCCCCTTCAAGGTGCGGCCGCAGAGCAGCCGGGCATGTGCTTTTCGATCGACAGACGGCGCTGCGCGCGCGAAGCGGTGTGCGCAGCTAGATTGGCCGCCGGGAACGTTGAAATGACGTCGGCATATGCCCAGTTATCGTCTGGTGCATCGCTGCGATGTCCACAAAAGATCCCCCCTGCGTGATTGTGCCCCCCTCAACACCGCCGCTGCCGGCGATGGTGATCAGCGGGCTTATGGTACCTGTGGTCGCGCTACTTCCCAGCGACGGGCAGCTGTGAAAGGGGTCACTCGCGTCACGTTGAGCGAATGGGTCGTTCACCTGGGGGTGCGCACGGCTACCCTGATATCCATGTCTGTCTCAACCGCACGGGAGTCCAGGAAGCCGCTCGTTCCCGGCACTGTGTCGCCGACCCTCGCCGTTCCTCGCAGCATCGAGCCGCCGGAGTACGTCTGGAAGCCGACCGCCAAGGAAGGTAGTGAGCCGTGGGTGCAGACCCCGGAAACGATCGAGGCGATGCGGCTTGCGAGCAAGATCGCTGCCCGCGCGTTGCAGGAGGCAGGTAAGGCAGTAGTACCCGGTGTCACGACCGATGAGCTCGACCGCATCGCGCACGAGTACATGTGTGATCACGGCGCTTACCCATCGACGTTGGGCTACAAGGGTTTTTCGAAGTCCTGCTGCACATCGTTGAACGAAGTGATCTGCCACGGCATTCCGGACTCGACGGTTGTGCAGGACGGCGACATCGTCAACATCGACGTCACGGCCTACATCGGCGGCGTGCACGGCGACACCAACGCGACGTTCCTCGCGGGCAATGTCTCGGAGGAGAACCGTCTTCTTGTCGAGCGCACACATGAGGCGACGATGCGCGCGATCAAGGCGGTCAAGCCGGGACGTGCACTCAATGTGATCGGCCGCGTGATCGAGTCCTACGCACACCGGTTCGGCTACGGCGTCGTGAAGGACTTCACCGGGCACGGCATCGGCACGACGTTCCACAACGGCCTCGTGATCTTGCACTACGACCAGCCTTCGGTCGACACCATCATCGAACCCGGCATGACGTTCACGATCGAGCCGATGATCAATCTCGGGACGATCGACTACGACATCTGGAACGACGGCTGGACCGTGGTCACCAAGGACCGCAAATGGACTGCCCAGTTCGAGCACACACTGGTCGTCACGGAAACGGGCGCAGAGATCCTTACGCTGCCGTGAATCAGCTACTGTCGTGAACTTGCGCGGTGCCCTGCTGATAGCGGGGACCACTTCGGATGCGGGTAAGAGCGTTCTCGTTGCTGGGCTGTGTCGATCGCTCGCCCGCCGTGGGGTGCGGGTTGCGCCGTTCAAGGCGCAGAACATGTCGAACAACTCTGTCGTCACGCTCGACGGCGGCGAGATCGGTCGAGCGCAGGCGTTGCAGGCACGGGCGTGCGGTCTGGAGCCGAGCGTGCGCTTCAACCCGGTGCTGCTCAAGCCGGGCAGCGATCACAGCTCGCAGCTTGTGGTTCGAGGCCACGCGACGGGAACGGTCCGCGCGGGCGACTACATCAAACATCGCGAAAACCTGCGCGAGATCATCGCAGCCGAACTGGCCTCGCTGCGTTCCGATTTCGATGTCGTCATCTGCGAAGGTGCGGGCTCGCCGGCCGAAATCAATCTGCGTGCAACGGATCTGGCGAACATGGGTCTCGCACGCGGAGCGTCGCTGCCGGTGCTGGTTGTCGGTGACATCGATCGCGGGGGAGTGCTCGCGCACCTCTACGGCACGCTCGCGGTGCTCGAACCTGCAGATCAAGCGCTCATCGCCGGCTTCGTGATCAACAAGTTTCGTGGCGACGTCGCACTGCTCGAACCTGGCTTGGATCAGTTGTTCGAGCTGACCGGAAGGCCCACTCTCGGCGTGATTCCCTACACCGACGAACTCTGGATCGATGCCGAGGACTCGCTCGGCACAGTGTCCGATGCCGCGGTCGGTCGGCCCGCTGCGCGACATGGCACGGACTGGCTGACGGTGGCCGCGATTCGTTTGCCGAGAATCTCCAACAGCACCGATGTCGAGGCGCTTGCCTGCGAACCCGGCGTCTCTGTCCGCTGGGTTACCGAAGCGTCGCGTTTGGCCGAGGTCGACCTCGTGGTGCTCCCAGGGAGCAAGTCGACAGTTGCCGACCTGGAGTGGTTGCAGCGCAATGGTATTGCCGACGTTCTCAGCGCACGAGCGGCCGAAGGTAAACCGATTCTGGGTATCTGTGGCGGGTATCAGATGCTCGGATCGCACATCGTCGATGACGTCGAGAGCGGCCGCGGTTCGGTCGCCGGTCTCAGCCTCCTCGATCTCGACATCGAGTTCGAGCAGGCAAAGGTGCTCGCTCGGGTCTCCGGTCACTCTGACGGAATACCGTTGCACGGCTATGAGATCCACCACGGCCGCGTCGTTCGTAACGGCGACACCGCGCTACTGCAGACCTCCGATGGGCAGCCGGAGGGCAGTATTCGGGGCGCGACCTACGGCACTCATTGGCACGGACTTCTCGAGAACGACGACTTCCGCCGCCGGCTGCTGCGAGATGTTGCCGAGCGGAGCGGCCGAACCGGATTTGTGGTTGCTCCCGACACCTCCGTCGCTGCCGTTCGTGAGGCGCAGCTCGATCTCCTCGCCGATCTGGTGGGCGAGCATCTCGATATGGACGCGGTGTTCAGCCTCATCGAGCACGGCGCACCGGACGGACTTGCGACGTTGTGCCCTACGTCACATTAGGCTGCCACCAGGGTCGTCAACTGAGGCATGATTCAAGTCATGACTGATGCATTCGATAGCAATGGCGCGGCCGTCACAACTGCAATTCCGCAATCCCCGGCAGCTCAGGTTGTGGTCGACTTCATGGATGCGTTGCGCGACGCCGACGACGCCGCGATTGCGCGCCTGATCTCGGAGAACATCGAGTACGAGAACGTCTCGCTGCCGACGATTCACGGCCGGAAGCGGGTGTCTGCTGCCTTCAAGACGTTCGCTCGCTACGGGGCGTTCGACGTGGTTATCCATCGCATCGCCGCCGACGGGTCGACCGTCCTCACCGAACGGACCGACGCGATCACGGTCGGACCCCTGCGGATGCAGTTCTGGGTCTGTGGAACGTTCGAAGTTGTGGACGGCGAGATCACACTGTGGCGCGACTACTTCGACTTCGCCGCCATGTTCCGGGCTACGGCTCGCGGCATCCTCGGCATCGCTGTACCGAAGCTGCGCGCCAGCTTCTGACCCACCCCGCGTCCT
>JBBSKP010000288.1:0-5477 GCA_038256175.1 Mycobacteriales bacterium | reverse complement strand
GAAGGCCGCGCGGCCGTTGTGGAACCACTCACGAGTGAGCGGGTTGCCATCGAGCGGCGGCACGAACTGGACGAATGTGTCCGCGGTCAGAGCTTCGATCTTGTTGCCGCCATGATCGACGACGCTGTTGCCGCCATCGAAGCCGGCAGCCGCGGTACCACTGTTAGCAACTGCCAGGCCGACCGTCGCGACAGACGCGATCGCCATGGCCCGTATGAAACTCATTCCACGGCGCCGCCGCGGCGTACGAATATCCGTCATCAACCCTCATCCATTCATTTGATGCCGCACTCGCGTGCGGCCCCAACCACGACTCTCGAGGCTGGCGAGTGGTCCCGTTGGGCCCTTGCCGAAGTATCGTGTCCGCGGATTACCAATGCGTTACGTCCGGCAATCCCGTCGCAAACATCTCGGGCGGTGAGTCGAGCCCTGAGCTCACCAGGGTCCAGTTCGCAGCACCGCTCTCTGGCCCACCATTTTCAGTACTGACTCGAAAAGGGACACTAACGGTCAGGTAACGACCAAGCAACGCGGTGCCTCTCCAAGGCCCTGTGATCTACGTCACAGTGCCGATTTACAATATGTTCTGCGGCGCCAACCGTCAATTGAATGGGTATATCTTCTACGCTTTGACCTGCGGGTTCATCTGATCGACACATAACCTTAAAAAATGCAACAAATGATTTTCCGCGGCGCCGAAATTGGTCTCAACCGTGATGGGGTGGAATCTGATTACGAAGCCATTCATCGGAAGCGGAAGCTCCGGAATTATCCTCCGGACCCCGTTCGTCGTTCGTAGTTTCGGGTAGAACATCGCCGAAAATCCGCTCGAGACGTGCGCGATCGGCCGACGCGTTCACCGCGTCGGCCGGGTCGTTCGGCTCTTCGGCCGGAGAGATCTCAGTCCGCCAGTCCCGACAGCTCGCCGATGACATGGCTGGCGAGTGGGGTCAGCGTTGCCATGCCGTCACGGATCGCCGCACGCGACCCTGCGAGGTTGACCACCAGGGTGCTGCCGGACACACCGACCAACCCCCGCGACAGGCCGGCGTCGAGCGCTCCCGCAGCCAGACCGGAGGAACGAAGGGCTTCGCTGATACCGAGGAGTTCGCGATCGAGCACGTCACTCGTGGCATCGGGAGTCACGTCCCGCGGCGAAACGCCCGTGCCGCCGACCGAAATCACCAAGTCCACCCCACCGATCACCGCAGTGTTGAGGGCGTTACGAATTTCGACCTCGTCCGCTGCGACCAACACGGTCGCGTCGACCAGGAATCCGGCCTCGCTCAGAAGCTCTGTCACCAGCGGTCCCGTGCTGTCCGGGCCTCCGCCGTGCGCTGTCCGGTCGTCGACGATGACAACGAGTGCACGGCCCGCCACCGGGGCATCGATTTCCATGATGCCTACCGTAGCGGCAGCTCCGATCGACGGCTCGAGCTGCCCGGAAATCGTGAAGGTCGCACGCATCAGCGACCGCCGCTCATCGGTGCAGCGGCGGCGTTTGCCGGAGCATCCGCGAGCGTGACATCGACGGTTTGCGAGGCCCCGCCCCGGTCATCGGTGTAGGTGATCTGCACCTTGTCGCCAGGCGCGTGCGACCGCACAGCGGCGATCAAAGCGTCGCCCGCGTCGATCAGCCTGTCGTCGACCTTTGTAATGATCGCTCCCTTCGGAATGCCGGCCTGCTCTGCGGGGCTACCCGCGGTGACTGCCAGCACTCGCGCGCCGTTCGCATCGTCCTGCGGGGGAACCTGCACTCCAATCAAGGCGTGAGTTGCCTTGCCGGTCTTGGTCAATTCGTCCGCGACGCGCTGCGCCTGATCGACCGGTATCGCGAACCCGAGGCCGATGGACCCGCCCTGCGGGCCGTTACCTTCCTGACTTCCGCCGAGAGTGGCGATGGCGGTGTTGATCCCGACCAGCTTTCCGTTCATGTCCACGAGAGCCCCGCCGGAGTTGCCGGGATTGATCGCGGCGTCCGTCTGAATCGCGTCGATGACGGTGTTCTGATTACCCGACTCGCCGCTCGTCGATACCGGCCGGTCGAGCGACGACACGATGCCGGTCGTCACCGTTCCAGCGAGACCGAGCGGTGACCCGATCGCCACAACTTGCTGGCCGACCTGCACATTCGCCGAGCTACCCAACTCGATGGGCGTCAGCCCGGACTTTCCTTCCGCCTTGATCACCGCGATGTCCGAGACCGGATCGGCCCCGACGACGGTCGCCGACGCCGTCGACCCGTCCGGGAACGCGACCGACAATTTGCCGTTGGGTCCGGCTCCGGTGGCGACGTGATTGTTGGTGAGAATCAGCCCGTCGGAGGACAGGATGACCCCGGAGCCCTCGCCCTCGACCTTGTTGCCGACGATCTTGATCATCACGACACTCGGCAGCACCTTGTTCGCCACTGCCTGCACCGAACCGGCCGGCGCATTGATCGCTGGGCTCGCGTTCGTCTTCGGTTTGTCGAGCGCATTGTCGACGGCGCTGCTCGGTGCAATGTCCGAATCGGAGGCCAACGTTCCACCGACGACTCCACCGACACCGCCACTTACTAGCGCAAGCACGATCGCGCCCGCGACAATTCCGCCGCGCTTACCCGCCTTTTTCGGTGGCGCCGACGGCGCGATGTAGGTCGGAAACTGCTCGGTGGGCTGGTAGGGCGCCTGATAGCCAGCCTGTTGCGGGTACCCCGCGTTCGGGGATCCTGCGTAACCACCCTGAGAAGCGTTTCCCGGTTGGAAGTGCCCACGTGTGTGGTCGTCGGTCATGTCGTCGCTTTCGTTCGGTCGCACCTTCTTTTGGTGCGGTACACATCCTCGTCTGCCGTCAACTTTGTCTTGCTCTGCTGAGAGGGGACTGAGACGGTGCTATCAGTTCGCCGAGATGTTGTGGTGGTCCTGCTGTTCGGCAACACTGCCGCTCTCGCCGGGCAGCACGATCCGGATCAGAGCGCCGCCGCGGTTGGACGTGTCGATCGCAATGGTCCCGCCGTGCTTGGTGACCACCTGGCGCACGATCGCCAAGCCGAGGCCCGATCCTGGCATCGACCGAGAGACCATGGTGCGGTAGAAGCGTTCGAACACCAACTCACGCTCGGATTCGGGAATTCCGGGACCGGTGTCGTCAACCATCAATTCGAGCAGTCCTTCGCCGATCTGCTGCATCACAACGCCGACCTGCTCCCCCGGTGGGCTCCACTTCGCGGCGTTGTCGAGCACGTTGAGCACGGCCCGCTGCAGGGCAGCCTCGTGCCCGTAGACGAACCACGGCTGCAGGACCGCCGTGAATTCGATCTCATTGCGACGACGTCGGGCCCGTTCCAGCGCGCGTTCGACAACTTCGCCGAGATCCACGCGCTCGTAGACGGTTTCGGGGGCATCCTCTCGGGCGAGATCGACCAGATCGCCGACGAGCGTGGAGAGCTCCTCGATCTGCCCCATGACATCGGACCGCAATTCGACCATGTCCTGCGCGGGAATGCTCGGCGCACCGGGTCTGCTCGAGGCGATCAACAACTCCATGTTCGTCCGCAACGACGTCAACGGCGTTCGCAGCTCATGCCCGGCGTCGGCCACGAGTCGGCTCTGCCGATCCCGCGATTCGGCGAGCGCGCGCAACATTGTGTTGAAACTGTCTGTGAGCCTTGCTAGTTCGTCGTTGCCGGTCACCGGTATCGGCGTCAAATCGTCGGTTCTCGCTACCCGTTCGGTAGCCGCCGTGAGGCGCGCGATCGGCCGTAAACCAGTACGTCCCACAGCCATTCCGGCAACGGCCGCGAGCACGACACCACATCCGCCGACGATGAACAGAACCCACGCAAGCCGGTCGAGTACGGCACCGGTCGGCGCGAGTCGTTGCGCAATGACCAGGGTGCTGCCGGCATTGGTGCGTTCGGTCAGTACCCGCTGAGTGTCGACCGTGTGCAGCGACGACTCCCGGTCACCTTTGGCGACGGCGAGCTCCTCCGGCCCGATCGGCGTATTCGAACCCGGTGGCATGTAGACCTTCAGGTCCGGAAAGATCAGCGCGACGCTGATGTCCTTCGAGTAGAACGTGGCCAGCGAGATCGACCGGAAATCGAAGGAATCGAAGTTGTTGTCGATCAGCGTCGACGCCCTCGTCTTCAGTTGCGAGTCGACGTCGGCGTAGAGCGCCCGAGCCACAACTGCGTACGCCGCAATGGCCATGACGGCCACCGCGATGGCGACGACCGAGGCAGCGAGCAGGGTCACTCGCCAGCGCAACGAGACCGAACGTGTCAGCGGCATCGGCGGCCGCATCTCGGGTTGCATCGGTGGCGGCATCGCGATCAACGGAGCGCCGCTCGGCGGCGTCTGACTCCCGCCGTTCCCGTTGCGATGCGCGTTGCGGTGCCCGACGTTTCCCAGGTGTGGAGCAAACCTCACTGTTGCGCCAGATCTGCTTGTGACGGCTCGGTCGGTGTCGAGTTCACGGTGGTGTCTCCCGCAGCACGTATCCCACGCCGCGGACGGTATGGATCAGCCGTAGTTCGCCGTCTGCCTCAGTCTTGCGACGCAGATAGCCGACGTACACCTCGAGGGCGTTACCCGAGGTCGGGAAATCGTAGCCCCACACCTCTTCGAGAATGCGGCTACGCGTGAGCACCCTGCGCGGATTGGCCAGCAGCATTTCCAGCAACGAGAATTCGGTGCGGGTCAGGCTGATGGCGCGCGTTCCTCGTGTCACCTCGCGAGTGACCGGGTCGAGGGTGAGGTCGGCGAATGCCATCGCTTCGGAGTCCATACCCGGTTCGGGGACCGCACGGCGAAGTAGTGCCCGCAGCCTGGCCAGGAGTTCCTCGAGTGCGAAGGGCTTCGGCAGATAGTCGTCGGCACCCGCGTCGAGGCCCGCCACCCGTTCGGAAACCGAATCCCGTGCGGTCAGCACCAAGATGGGCAGGTCGTCGCCGGTACTGCGGAGTCGACGGCACACCTCCAGCCCGTCGAGCTTGGGCATCATCACGTCGAGGACGAGCGCGTCGGGCCGCGACGCAGATGTCTTGTCGAGCGCGTCGACACCATCCACAGCTAGATCGACCGTGTACCCGTTGAACGTGAGCGACCGGCGCAGCGACTCACGCACCGCCCGATCGTCATCGACAACCAAAATGCGCATGTCACCAGTGTGGCCTCATCGACTGAGATCTGTCTGAGAACACGCTGTCAGCAGCCGGATGGCACCGCAGCGCCCGCTCCTTGCGTGTGCGAGCCGAATCCCGCTGATCGCGATCGAGAGTGGGAGCTCAGGTGCCTCAGCTGTCTTCGATCGCGGCCTGTGGGAGATGCCATCGTTGCCAGAGGGCCACCAAGCGCAGGCCTGTTGCGACGACGGTGCCGGCAATCAAGGCGATCCCGTCCGCGATGCCGAGCCCGTCGCAGACAACGACGAGCAGCGCTCCGAGCAGGGCAGGAACCGCATACAGATCCCGATGCAGCAGCAGCGGCACCTCG
>JBBSKP010000287.1:0-5500 GCA_038256175.1 Mycobacteriales bacterium | reverse complement strand
TCGAGCCCTCGAGTGGTCAAACGCGCCATCTCCAAACACCGAGCCAAAGGCCCCACCGACCGCACCAACTACACAACCACCATCACCGTCGAAATCCTCGACGGTTGACAACCAACCACCAACGCTAACTGCGCGGCATTGCGGTTAGCGGCCCGCTTGGTTGCTCAGCGCATGGTTACTTGCCACAACACCGCAGCGGCCAAGGCGCCCATGCCATTGAGTGACCAATGCAGCGCGATCGGAGCGAGCAGGCTGCCGCTGCGTCGACGTAGCCAGGTAAAGACGACGCCCGCCGCAGCGGTCGCCGCGACCGCACACGCGATACCCGCGATTTGGCCTGTCACTCCGCCGCCGAAGATCTCGTTGAACCCCCGGTTGCTCGCGGTGAGACCCATCGACGACGCGATATGCCACAGTCCGAACAGCAGCGAACCCGCCGCGAGTACACCGCGGAAGCCGACGGCCCGTGACAGCGTGCCTTGTAATACCCCGCGGAACGCGAGCTCCTCCGGGATGACCGTCTGCAGCGGAATGACGATCATCGATGCGATCAACGCGGCCGAGAGCGTCGCGTAGCGGTCGGCAAGGAACATCGGTCGCGTGATCGGCAACGCGGCGCCGATGGCGATCACGGTGAGCACGAGAGCCACCGCAGCCAGGGCGTAGCGAAGGCCGACGCGTAGTTGCTTGCGCGAAAGTCCGAGTTCTTCCCAGCCCAACCCACGGCGTTTCGTCAGCGCGACCAAGGCGACGGCGGCGACGGGAACGGCGGCAAGGCTTGCCCAGGTCGTTGTGAAATGGGCGATCAGGTTTGTGCAGACCAGCACGAGGACGACGACCGCGACGTCGATGTACGCGCGGCCACCCCCGAATTGGCGGGCCGCGATGTCTGTCGATTCGCCGATGGCGGTGGTGCTACTCAAATCCTGAACTCCTGTTTGCCGAGCAACCACCAACTGTACCGACGGTCGCGCGCCACTGGTCTACTGTCGCCATGGGTTTTAGCCGAGCCGAACTCGAATCGTTTCGAAATGCGACGGTTCCCGATCTGGTGGGACCCGGCTGTCGACTGCTGTTCGTCGGGATCAACCCAGGCCTCTGGACGGCTGCGGTCGGCGCGCATTTTGCGCGTAAGGGCAATCGCTTCTACCCGGCGTTGCTCGGCGCCGGGATCATCGAGCATCCGATCGACGCCTCGGCCGGCATGCTCGCAGCGGATAGCGAGCACATGGTGTCGCGGGGTATCGGGATCACCAATCTCGTGCGTCGCGCGACCGCTCGTGCGGACGAACTCACGACAGCGGAACTATGCGACGGGTTGGCTGCGTTGCGCGACACGGTCGAGCGGGTGCGGCCGCGTGTTGTCGCAGTTCTCGGCATAACCGCCTATCGCAGCGCATTCGACGGTCCCAGTCCTGGCGTTGGCAGGCAGCCGGAAACCTTCGCGGGCGCACAGCTGTGGGTGTTGCCGAATCCGAGTGGACTCAACGCCCACGAGTCGATCGACTCGCTGGCCACCGCCTACCGCGCCGCGGCGATCGAAGCCGGCGTGGTGCGGCCGTGACGCCGCTGGTCTTCCTGCTGCTGGTCGTCGCGGGATTCTTCACCGGTGTGGTCGGATTCGTGACCGGGATGGCGTCGATCGTTTCCTATCCCGCGCTGCTGGCTGTGGGTCTGTCGCCGGTGACCGCGAACGTGACGAATACCGTTGCGATGGTTGCGGTCGGTGTCGGTTCCACGGCCAACTCGGGGCGCGAGTTGACGGGTCGCGGAGTGACACTGCTGTGGTGGGCGCTCTATTCGGCGGTCGGCGGTCTAGTCGGTGCGCTCGTGCTGCTGCTGGCGCCCGCCGATTCCTTCGTTGCCGTTGTGCCGTTCCTCGTCGCTGGAGCGTCCATTGCACTCCTGGCCCAACCGAAGATTCGAAAGCTCGTCGGCGAAGGGGATTTTCCGACTCTGCTTCCGCTCTCGATCTTTGCGACCGCGGTGTACGGCGGTTACTTCGGCGCAGGTGCGGGCGTCATCTTCTTATCGCTGATCTTGATCTGCACAGCGGAAACCATCTGGTCCGCGACGATATTGAAGAGCTTTCTGCTCGGTATCGCGAACCTGGTCGCGGCGATCGGGTTCGCGATATTCGGACCGGTCCATTGGCTCGCCGCGCTGGCGCTTGCGGCCGGAGCGCTCGTCGGCGGCTGGTGTGGACCGCCGGTCGTCAAGGTGATACCGCCGGAGGTCCTGCGGGTCGGCGTCGGGATCGGCGGGCTCGGGCTCGCGGTCTGGCTCAGCGTCGCATAAGTCGAGGGCCGAGAACTTGACTGCATGGGTCGAGATCGTTACTACGAATATCGCCATCGGTACCGACACCATCGCCGCGAGAACTCCGAGACGCAGCGTTCTCGCCGCCACTATGCACACCACGGGAGCCGCCGCCGCAGCGGCCGCAGTGAGTGGCCGCCGAATCACATTCCCGATCACCAGGATTGCGGTCACCGTAGAGATCCACAGCACCGGATTCGTCATGATGTCGAGCCGAAGGACCCCTGGTACAGACATGCCGCCCTGCGCCGACTTGGCCGCCTGGAATACTTCGCGGTCCATTTGTTGACCGGCGGCGGTACCGACAAGTAGAAGGTACAAGGCGACCGCACAAACGGCGGAAGACATGCCGGCAACAATCGGTGGCCACCGTGTTCTGCAGTGCTCAGCCGCCGTTATCGCGTCCGCACCGCTCACGGCCGCACTCTCACGGACATAGTGTCGTGATCGTGCCGTCGATCGATGCGCTCACGCAGCCCGGTTCGACACCGCCGACCTCGGGATCGTGGAATTCGCTCGCACCAAAGTTCGCCGTCACCACCAGCTTTCCGTCTCCGAAGGTGGTGCGCTGCACCATTTTGTCGTCGGACAGCCACCGGAAGTCGGTCATCGGTTCGGTTCCGGCCGCTGCTTGCAGGGTGGCGAAGAAGTTCTGCATGGACGCCATCCGCGGGCCCTCCTCCGCGATGGTTTGTGCGTTCAAGGTGTAGTTCAGTGGGGTGTTGTACAGCATTGCCAACAACGCGCGATTGGTTTGCTCGGCCGGCAGTTTGTTGAACGACAACTCCCACCGATCCGTACTGACCACCGAATCGTGCAGCACCGTCTCATACAGCGGCACACGGTATTTCGGGTCGAACATACCGGTCCGCAGTTCTGGTGAAAGCTCGACCGGCTTGAAGAAGAAGGCCGGGCCGTTCGTCCCCCAGTACGCACCCCAGTTCGCCTTGTCTCGCTCCGCTTTCCAGAGTCCGCTGAGCACTGGGGTGCTCGACCCATGACTGAAGGACACAACGGCGTTGGCCCAGGACCCGGCGGTCTCGGATCCCAGCACCAGTTGCTCGCCGATCACGTTCATACGGTCGATGCGGTTCTGCCGGTCCTGCGACTGGGTCATCGGATGGTCGGGGCTGTAGTCATCGAACACCTCACCGGTGGCGTCGACGTCCAGAAAATAGCTGTTCGCGCCGTTATTCACCTTCGCGGCGACGCGAGAGGCGATCAGTTCCGCATGGGAAGCCAGTGCCTGCGAGCTCAGATAACAGCCACGGCCAAGGAACCCGCTTTCACGGCCGCCCTTCTCGTCGACGACACAGGCATCCGGCCAAATTCTGCCCGGCCACAGCGACGAGGGGTTGTCGACCTCACCTGACGGATCCTGTGCATTGTCGAACGTGTCGTACGGTCCGACGAGAAACCCGTAATTCGTGGCAGTTTCGACGGCATCGCGAGTCATCGGCTGGTCGTCGGAGTCGTACCCGAGCCACATCTTCGTGATGCCGAGGTCGTGGAGTTGCCGTATCGCCTCCGGCGCGCGGCCATCGCCCCACAAATAGGCGTGAAATGCGCCGATCAGCTTGGCGGTGTCGGGATTCGCGGCGATTTTCTGCTGCAGCGTGCGCAGGTCGCCCTGCTCCTCGAGTAGCCTGCGGTAGTCCTGAGCGGTCGCCACCGGCGATCCGTTGGTGACGGACATGGCAACCGTGTAAGTGCCGGTGCCTTTCTCGTGGTTGAACTCGTGCGTCGAGGTGGTGCGCAATCGACCGTCCTTCGAGGCGAAGTTCAACGAAGTGCCCAAGTCGGTCGGTACCAAGTAGCTCGTACCGACGGAACCCGCACTGAACCCCCAGAACGGCATCGTCAAATCCTGTAGCCGTTGCCCATCGTCGCCGACCAAACCGGCGTCTGGATTGTTCCAGAACGCGTCGTCGACGGGGATGTTGAGGCCCTCACCCTGGGGCAGCTGCAGGTCTAGTGCACCGGCCCCGGTGACTGGCCACGCCACGGACTGATTGCGCGAGCTGCTCAGGTCGATCACCAGGCGGCCGGAACGAGCGACCGCGGTTACGTCGATGCCACGGTCGGGGTAGGACCAACGGGCACTGTGGTTATCAACCGTCACCGCGCTCGCAGCGCCGAGGTCGGTCGCGGCGGCTGCGGACAGTTCGACCGTGCTGTGCACGCTCAGATCCCGCACATCGATTCGCGCTTCGCCGCCATCGATCTGCATCGTGACGGTGTTTCCGTCTATCCGCAGCGCGGAATCTTCTGCTCCCGCAGTGCAACCCGTTGCGGCGAGCGTGACTAGCACCGCGCCTACCGATATAGATGTCAATGTTCGTGTTCTCATGGTCCGGAAGGTAGGCGCCGAACATTAGAACAAGATCAGAGCGACCGCCCGCCCGAGCGACTCAGACCGAGGTCGGCAGGTGCACGGTGAACAGCGCGCCACCGTCGCGGGTATTGCCGGCACTGATCGAGGCGCCGTGGGCATGTGCGATCTGTTGTGCCATCGCAAGGCCGAGTCCGGAGCCGGAGGTTCCTCGACTGTGCGGGGATCGGTAGAAGCGTTCGAAGATCCGAGGTAGGTCGGCCTCGTCGATCCCGGGTCCGTTGTCGGAGACCGTGAGAACATTGCCGGCGAGGTTCACGTTCACGACCCCACCGTCCGGGGCGAATTTGGCCGCGTTGTCGATGAGGTTCGACACCATTTTTGCAATCCGTGCACTGTTGCCATCCACCGTGTACGGCGTTGTCGTGCAATGGAAATCGATCTTCGGCCAATGCGCCCGTGCCGCTTCGACTACTCGCTCGACGACGCTATCGAAAGCTACGTCGTCGCTCTCCATGTCCGGCTCGGTGCCACGGGCAAGGTCGACTATGTCGTCGATCAACGTTCGCATATCCGCAGTACTGCGAGCGAGTGCGGCCCGCACCCGCTTCTGCTGTTGCTCGGTCAGTCTGTCGCTTCGCGCCAGAAGTTCCGCGTTCGCGATGATCCCCGTCAGCGGGGTCCGCAACTCGTGCGAGGCGTCGGAGACTAGGAGCGTGGGTCGGTAACACGCCGGTCGGGGTGCTCGGCTGAGCGGCAGATATGCGGGATCATGAGGTGTGCCTGGCGATCTCGGTGTTGATGGTTTGTTCGAGGTTCACCCGTCGGAGCGGGTCGAACCGCATTCCG
>JBBSKP010000286.1:0-5509 GCA_038256175.1 Mycobacteriales bacterium | reverse complement strand
GGCGCCGTGCACCCATCAGTTCCTCGACACACTGATGGTGCAGACGAACAAGATCAACCCCACGCCGATTCTCCGCACCAAATCGGCAAACCCGCTGACGATTCGCCACCGTATTGTCGTCATCCCCAGAGACGCTCAACATAGATCGCGACGTGCGTCACCCGCGCCAAGCTCGAGCGACGCGCGCTGTGTCTCGCTGTAGCCGGTCGCGTCGAATTTCATTCCAGGAACAATCCCGAGTGCCGCGATCCGCGCAAGTACCGAGAAGTCGGTCGAGTGAGTGGGGTGAACCCTCAGCAGCTCCGCCGCGTAGGTGAAGAACTCGATCGCGCTGAGCGCATCAACCAGTTGAATTGGCGGCGTGGTCATGTCGACCGTGTCGTCGAACACCGGCGTCGGCGGGGCGTAGTCGTTCTGGCCCCACTGCGACAGCGGCGTGGTCGTGAACCCATCTTGCACCGTATGCACCGCCGCAAAATCGGCCGACCCGTTCGTTTGGGTTCGTCCGATGACCCACACATGTGGTGTTGGCGCGGAGATCGCGAAAACACCATCCGGTATCTGACCTGACCAACCGGGGGCGCTGACAAGGAAGTCGGCCTCTCCGGTTCCGGTGGTCCGCTTGCCCGGTACCGCGAACACATCGGTCCACATATCCAGCATGGGAAGCAAGTAGTACCGGCCTGCGGTGTCCGGGGCGTGGACGATGATCGGTTCGTCCCTCAGATCCAGCCAGCAACTCGAATACAGGGTGTCGAAATTTGGTCGTACGACTGTCTTGAAGTCGGCGGACGGGAACTCACGGAAATGAGCGAACCGGTTGCTGGGCCCACGACCGGGAACTGTCTCTGCCTCGCAATTGGTGAACTGGATACGGGTGACATCCATCATCACCAGTGCAACTTCGCTGGCTGCACGTAAAGACTGTCAAGCAGTTTGAGTTTCGGATCGGGTAGTGGCTTCCTCGATGATTCCACCCATCGCACCCGAAGGGCATTGCCTTCAACATCTTCGGACTTCCGACTTCGTTGTGAGGATCATCCTCAATCGCAGGTATCGCACACACCGTTGAGGGCGCGGCAACGGATCTTGAAACCGGAGTATCACTACCAATAATCCGCATTGTGTACGATAACTCGGAATAGCATGAGAAATGTTCCGAGTTAGGACCAGCGATGGCTGAGGCAGGCGCACTCGGGTGGCCCGCACACTCACGGGAACTACGTCCGTGGCGCTCTAGTGGCGGCGGAACACGGGAGGACCGGACACTTACCGAAGTCGAAGTCTCGATGCCGCCGAAGATCGCCACACTGGACGCAGCGCTGTCGGGGCCCCTAGCGGCGCGGATGGAGGACGCACTGCGCGAGGTTGCCACGCTCGATGCCGAGCACGGAACGCACCTCGAGTCACTCGGGGCACTCTTGATCAGGACCGAGTCGATTGCCTCGTCGAAGATCGAGCAGATCGATGCCTCCGTCGACGATTACGCGCGTGCGATGCACGGCGTGAAGGCAAACCCCGCGGCCACTTCAATGGTCGCGGCGACCGAGGCGTTACGCGCGCTCGTCGAATCAGTTCATCGCGGCGGGATCATCGAGTTGTCGTCGATCTTGTCTGCGCATCAGCGGCTCATGGCGGACGACGACGCAGTTGCTGATCGCGTTTACGCCGGTCGAGTTCGGGACATGCAGAACTGGATTGGCGGAAGCGACTATTCGCCACGGAACGCACTGTATGTCCCGCCGCCGCCGGACACCGTAATGGACTACCTGAGCGACCTCGTCTCGTATATGAATCGCGACGATATCCCGGTCCTCACCCAGGCCGCCATCGCGCACGCACAGTTCGAATCGATACATCCGTTCACCGACGGTAATGGCCGTATCGGACGCGTTCTGATCAACAAGGTTCTTCGCAGGCGAGGCGCCACCACAAACGTGGTCGTCCCGTTGGCGTCGGCGCTCGTCGCGCACCGCGATCGCTACTTCGACCTGCTCAACCAGTACCGCGACGGATCCGTCACGCCCCTCCAGGAATCGTTCGCCGTAGCGACACAAATCGCAGCCATCGAATCGCGAGCGACCGCCTTGCGACTTGCCGAAGTGCCCGCGGAATGGAGTGAGCTAGTGGGCAAGGTCAGGTCCGAAAGTGCGACAACGAGACTACTGGAGATCCTGCCCGCCCAGCCAGTTCTATCGGCAGAGGACGCGTGCGACGCGGTTCGCGCGGCCGAGAGCAGCGTCTATAGCGCCATCGACCGGCTTCATGCAGCTGGAGTCCTCAAGCCGCTAACCAACCGCAAACGTAATCAGGTCTGGGGTGCGGCTGCCATCCTGGACGAACTTGACGACCTCGGTAAGCGGATCGCAGTTGCAGCACGCTGATCGGACGATGGGCAAGCGAAGTCCGATCCTGACCCGCAACCCCTTGACCGCAACACCTTTCGCCCAATCTAAACCCACGTATCCGACGTGATGTGGGCATTGTCCACCGGTATGCAATGACGGAGTAGGGCCGGCACTGGATCAGTGACCAGCGCTGCCAGCGTTCCAAACGCTGGCCCGAGCCATGGTCGCTGAATCTACTGCGGACGCACTCCGGACGGAGAGCTGAAAAACCAATTCTGAACTGGGCTTTCACACGTTGAAGCGGAAGTCCACCACATCGCCGTCGACCATGATGTAGTCCTTGCCTTCCATACGCACCTTGCCCGCAGCTTTCGCGGCAGCCATCGAGCCGGCAGCGATAAGGTCCTCGAACGACACGATTTCGGCCTTGATGAAGCCCCGCTCGAAGTCGGTGTGAATGACACCCGCGGCCTTCGGCGCGGTGTCGCCCTGGTGAATTGTCCACGCGCGCGACTCTTTTGGGCCGGCGGTGAGATACGTCTGCAAGCCAAGGGTGTGGAATCCGGCGCGCGCCAATGCGTGCAAACCGGGTTCGAGCTGCCCGATCGACTCCAGCAACTCGGCGGCCGACTCGTCATCGAGCTCGAGCAACTCCTGCTCGACCTTCGCGTCGAGGAACACCGCATCTGCCGGTGCCACTGACGCTTTCAGCTCGGCGACACGAGCCTCGTCGGTGAGAACGGACTCGTCTGAGTTGAAGACGTACAGGAACGGCTTGGATGTCAGCATCGAAAGTTCGCGCAGCGCAACGTTATCCAGCTTGTCCTTCGCGGAGAACAAGGTGCGGCCGTCGTTGAGCACGGCCTGCGCAGCGAGCGCCGCGTCGAGAACAGGCTTGCGGTCCTTCTTGACCCGCGCCTCCTTCTCGAGTCGCGGGATTGCCTTCTCCAGCGTTTGCATGTCGGCGATCATCAGCTCGGTCTCGATGATCTCGATGTCGGCAGCGGGATCGACGCGACCGTCGACGTGGATAACGTCGTCGTCGGCGAACACTCGGACGACCTGGCAGATAGCGTCGGCCTCACGGATGTTGGCGAGGAACTTGTTACCCAGGCCGGCGCCCTCGGACGCTCCCTTGACGATCCCCGCGATGTCGACGAACGACACGACTGCAGGCACCAGCCGCTCCGAACCGAACACCTCGGCAAGCTTCCCCAACCGCGGGTCGGGCAGCGGAACAACGCCGACGTTCGGCTCGATGGTGGCGAACGGGTAGTTCGCTGCAAGCACGTCGTTGTTGGTCAGCGCGTTGAACAGGGTGGACTTGCCGACATTGGGCAGTCCGACGATTCCGAGGGTAAGGCTCACGGTCGTTGGATTCTACGCAGTCCGAACGCGGGCAACCGTCACAGCCCAGTCAGCGTCCGCCCGCATGGGCCGCAGGTCCCATGTCGAAAATCGGCTCTCCACGTTCAGCCCGACGGCGTCGAGATCGGCGTCGAAGCCCTCTAGCGAGTACTGCCGGTCGGTCGCGAAGCCGGTTACCAACGCGCCAGCCGGGTCGAGGTGGGCTTTGAGCCTGGCCAGCACGGCCCGTTCGGTTCCCGGTTCGAGGTAGACCATCACATTTCCGGCGGCGACGATCGCGTTGAATGCCATGCCTTCGAGGTCGAGTGTTGCCAGGTCACCGAGCCGGACATCGAGGTCGGTGTTCTTGCTTGCCTCCTCGATGAGCACCGGATCGAGGTCGACCGCCGTCACGGCATGACCGCGCCTCGCAAGCTCGGCCCCCACGCGACCGGTCCCGCAGCCCGCATCGAGCACCCGCGAGTGCCGAGGTAGCAGCGCGTCGACCATCCGCGCCTCGCCATCGAGGTCAGCCCCCTCGGCTGCGAGGCTGCTGAACCGCTCGATGTACGCCCGAGAGCCTGCCGGAGATCGTTCCGCTTGCCACCGTGTCATTGCGCCAACCGTGTCATTGCGCCAACCGTGTCATTGACCAAGCCTTTCATGTGATGACTTCTGCAACGCCACTTCCCTCAGCGCCTAGAACGTGTTCTATTTAGGTAGACACACGGCGCCGATCTGAGGAGACGACCTTGCGGTTCACCTACGCCGAGGCGATGACCGATCCGACTTACTACGTTCCGCTGGCCAAGGCCGCCGAAGCTGCCGGCTACACCAGCGTGGCGGTGGCCGACAGCATCGCGTACCCGTTCGAGTCGGACTCCACCTATCCATACACACCCGACGGCAGCCGCGAGTTCCTCGACGGGAAAGCGTTCATCGAGACGTTCATCCTGATTGCGGCAATGGGCACGGTCACGACGACGCTGCGATTTACGCCGTTCGTGTTGAAGCTGCCGATTCGACCCCCCGCACTCGTCGCGAAGCAGGCCGGCTCATTGGCGTCGCTGATCGGCAACCGTCTGGGCCTCGGCGTCGGCATCAGCCCGTGGCCCGAAGACTTCGACATCATGGGCGTGCCGTTCGCGAAACGCGGCAAGCGGATGGACGAGTGCATCGCGATCGTCAAAGGCCTGACCACCGGCGACTACTTCGAGTTCCACGGCGAGTTCTACGACATCCCCAAGATCAAGATGACTCCCGCGCCGACGGAGCCGATCCCGATCCTGGTCGGCGGACACGTCGACGCCGCCTTGCGCCGCGCGGTGCGGGCGGACGGTTGGATGCATGCAGGCAGCGACGCCGACGAGCTCGACCGATTGCTCGTCCGGCTCAACGAAATTCGCGACGAAGAGGGCAAGACCGGACCGTTCGAGATTCACGTCATCTCGCTGGACGGCTTCACGTTGGACGGCATCAAGCGACTCGAGGACAAGGGCGTCACCGACGTGATCGTCGGATTCCGGTTGCCGTACATCATGGGTCCAGACACCGAGCCGCTCGACACCAAGATCAAGAACCTCGAGATGTTCGCCGAAGCAGTCATCGCGAAGGCCAACGGCTAGCCGCACTCAGAATGGTGGTGGTTCTTCGGCGTCTTCGGCGTCGTCGGTGTCGGGTGGTTGCCATTGTTCGGGGCCGTGCCCGATTTTGGGTAGCAGGGTGGGATCGGCTGGTACGGCGATGAGTCCACCGCCGGGCAGGGTGATGGTTTGCTCGCCGTAACTGTTGGTCCACAGGATCGCCCCACCGGC
>JBBSKP010000285.1:0-5529 GCA_038256175.1 Mycobacteriales bacterium | reverse complement strand
TCTCGTGATCGGTAGTCGTGGCCTCAACTCGCTCACCGGGCGTCTTCTCGGGTCGGTGCCCGCCGAGGTCGCCCGCAAATCACCGTGCGACGTGATGGTCGTACGCACCGTTTCCTAGCCGAGTCTGCCACGAGCGCGCGGCGAGGTTGTCCCGGGTCTCGTGGAAGTTGAGGTGGCGGTCCCCCCGCTCGGGACCTGCTCTCTGGCAGGTGTCGGGCGTTCCGCCAAGAACTCCGACAGCAAGGGGACCGCCGTGAAGAAGAACTACCAGAACAAGCCCGTGGACACGACCGAGCTCGCGATTCCGGAGCGGGTGAAAGCGAGCAGGTCACAGAAATACTGAGCAAGGACAACACGCCCATGATGTATCATTGACATATATTTTCCAGCGTTATCAACGTGGGAATACGACTGGGGCACAGTCTATTTCGGTTCTAGTTGACATAAATCTAGATTATCGGCAATTTAAATATGTTGGGGTACAAGGCAATTCGAAATCGCGGTCCATCTGCCGTCCGCCCCGGCTACCAGATGCTGAGCTGGGCCTCGTCGACGGCGCGGCGTCGGGGCCTGCGCTGCGGACGAATCGAACCGATGTAGTCGGCCGTTATGTTGACCTGAGCCCGATGTGCCAGCGCTGCGCGGATCTGTGTACGGCGTTGCCGGTAGGTATCGGCGCTGGGCTCATCGCGGAAGATGTTGTACCACTGCGGCGTTCCGGGCGCAGGGATGTCCAGCAGTCGGTCGGTGACCCGGTCGAGCAGGACGTCAAATTTGTCGCGCAGAATTTGCGCGGCATCATCGAGGGCGACGGTCGACATGGTGATGGCTCGCTCGGCACCGCTCATGCGCGCAGGGTACATCCAGGCGCCGACATTGAGTCGGCTGGATGCGGTTGGAACCGGCTGGCTGCGTCGTTCATGTACCCCTCCGCTCTAGGCACGTAAAACGTCACGTGACGATTAGCCTGTCGAGTGCAGGTGGTGTTTCGGGAGATCGGCACAGGGGTTAGGGGCGACGATCGTGACGGTGACGGTCGTGTGACCGGTGAACGTGTGTGCCGCTGTTGTCGAGCGACGTCTCGCGCCGTCAGATGGTGGGAAGGAGTCCACCGTTCACAGTTGTTGTCACTACGGTGTTCGCGCCTCGGAGCTGAGTACCAATCGCCTGGCCCGATACGGACTTTCGAGACTGCAGCACGGTTACCCGATGACGACATCGTCTCCCGAGACGGAAACCTTCCCGCGACCGAGCGGCCACACCTTGGTCAGCGTTTTGAACGCGGTGCCTAGACCGGGGATCTTGGCGAAGATCTTTTGGGGTCCGCGAACCATCTGGCCGCTCTCGACGTCGTAGGCGGCCTGGTGCCAGGGGCATACCAGTCTGCCGTCTTCGATCGTTCCGTCCGCGAGATCGGCTCGCAGGTGCCGGCACTTTCGGGTCACGGCGAAGTACGCGCCGTCGATGTTGCCGACCGCATAGGGTCCGGCGCCGGTCACCTTCCCCGGCGGGAGGTCGGCGACAGGACAGACCACAAGTTGCTTCGCCATGCGTGCCTCCATCGGTTCGGCTCCCTGGCATTGTGCTCCGTGACGGTCAGTGAAGTCCGACGAATTGCCGGATTGCGACCTGCAGTCCCGAATACGATCGGTATTCGGGAACAGCCCTTCAGGTGACAGTTGTCGTGAACATGTGACAGACATCGTGACCCGTCACAGATCCGAGGTCACCCGAGTGTGTTCTCGAACCAGCCGCCGGACTGGAGGCGCGCCGGTGGTCGGTCGGGATGGGGGATCGGTTCGGGTTCGGGCTCATGGGGCCAGAGCACCACCGCCCGCGACGCTGCCGCGCGGATCACGGTGGTGTCGAGATCGGTCCGGGCTTCGGCGATGTCGAACACCGGCCACGCCGAGATCAGTGTCAGTCGCCCCGCCGGTGGCAGCGGGGTCAGGAAGAAGTTGGCCGTCGACACGCCGTCGGTGCCGGGCCCGCCGCCGCGCATGAGCATGGGCTCGTCGTGGGACCGTGGCGCCGACCATCGCCGCAGGGTGCTCGCGGCCTGGCCGTCGGCGAACTCGACGCCGAACACGAATTGGTCTGTATTGCCCGCCCCGAAGGGGCCGAACACGTCGATGCCACCGCGATCGCGTGGATGTCGTCGATGCGCCTGGATCACCAGTTCCACCCCGCTGCGGTACACCCGTACCCCGACCAGCGCGACCGCGACTTGATCGGTCCGCACCAGCATGTGCTCGATTGCGACCGAGACCGGTACCTCGTTGGACGGGGTCATCCGGCCCTGCGGATTCGCGACGCGCGCCCAACCGGGGAACTCCATGGGGTCAGCATCCCGCGTCCGATGTTCTCTGTCCACCGGCATAGTTCGCCCGAATTCACCGGGGTCGAGTCGGCGAACACGTGTGTCCGGAACTGAACGCCGTCCTGTGCATCGCGTCTCGGTCGGCCGACACTGGAACAGGAGTACGCCGCCGCGCGGCGATGTGATTCTGGAGGGAGGAGTGGATGCAGCTGCTGCTGGTCACCTCGGACCCCGATCCTGCGGCGGTGCTGCCGGCGCTGGGGTTGCTCACGCACACGGTGCGGCCCGCGCCCGCCGAGGTGTCCGTGCTGCTGGCTGTGGACCCCGGCGCGAGCGCCGTCCTGATCGATGCCCGCACCAATATCGGCGCCGCCCGTGGTCTGTGTCGGCTCCTGGCCGCCACTGGCGCGATGATTCCGGTCGTAGCGGTGCTGACCGAGGGTGGACTGGTCGCCGTGAACTCCGAGTGGGGACTCGACGACATTCTGCTCACCGCTACGGGCCCGGCCGAGGTGGATGCCCGCCTTCGTTTGTGCGTCGCCCGCGGCGGCGGCCAGGGTGGAGCCGGAAATGCCGACGCGATCACCTTCGGGGAGTTGGTGATTGACGACGTGACCTATACCGCTCGGATTCGGGGGCGGCCGATGGATCTGACGTACAAGGAGTTCGAGTTGCTGAAATATCTTGTCCGGCACCCGGGTCGGGTGTGTACCCGGGAGCAGCTGCTGCGGGAGGTGTGGGGGTTCGACTTCTTCGGTGGCACCCGCACCGTCGATGTGCACATCCGGCGGCTGCGGGCCAAGCTGAGCACCGAACACGAATCGTTGATCGTGACGGTCCGTAACGTCGGCTACAAAGCGGTCCGCCCCGGTCACGAGTAGTTGCCTTCGCGCCGAATGCACCCCTACCGCGTCCGCGGCCCAAGCTATTGATCTCTATCACGACAATGGCAGCGTCGAGTCGTTCCAATCCTGGCGGTGATCGGTGATGTCTGTCCTGTGGTTCCTGCAAGAACCACAGGTGGAGCACACTGCTGACGGCCGGTGGCGGGCGTGGTACTCCGGGTTCGATTGGGCGCCGATTGCCAACGCGGTTACGACCATTGGGCTCTGATTATGGCCGTACCAACGAAGATTATGGCCGTACCAACGAATAGTGTTGCTGTCCAAAATATTTCAGCGGGGGTGGTTCGGCGCTATCGCTACGAGCGGGCGCTGTTCGCCGAGTGGTGTGCCGCTACGGACCGACAGGCGATTCCGGCGGCGCCGGGGACGTTGTTGGATATTTTCTGGCGGCGAACCCGGCAGGGGAGTCCGCGCAGGTGCGTCGGGTGAGCGCGATCAACTGGGTCCACCGCCGTCACGGCCACCCGGAACCGGGTGCGGCACCGACGATTCGCGAGGCGCTCGACCAACGTAGACAGCACCGGTTGGGCCGGTTGCGCGCCGATCTTGCCCCGATCCTGCACCGCCTGCCCACAGCCGGGTGGCCCAGGGTGTGTTCGGTCGCCGTGACGCCGTGACGCCGCGTTGCTGCTTTTCGCCGGCGGCGGACTGAGTTTCGAACGGATCAGCCGGCTGCGCTGCGGCGATATCACTACCGGCGACCGCGGCGGCGACAGAGTGTGGGTCGATGGGCACCAGGTCCCCACCGGCTGGGCGGGGCATGCGGGTGTTGACACGTATCGACGGTGGGCTGCGGTGCTGGATTTCTCCGCCTGGTATCCCAGTACCCGGTCATTGGCAGCGTGGTTGAACGCGGATCTGGCTGCGGCGCTACCGTTCTCGCACGACTGCCTGCCAAATCTCGCGATAGCATCTCCCGCAAGCTGCACCACATCGGGGCGCTGAGTCGGACTACATCATGAGTGAGACCTAAAACATGCGCTGCGACAACAGCATTGGCCTCGTCAGTGCTGTTGTCGGTGACGATGGTGATCGCGTGCGGTCGGGCTCCCAGTGCAACCGCGGTCGCGGCAACGAAGATCGAATCGACGCCACCGGAGAGCAGCACAGCCGGTTGTTCCGGGTGCTGGTCCAGCACAGCCCGGATCCGGTCGCGCGTTTCGGCGATGAGTCCGGCAGCAGCCACATGGGGATCGGCGACGCGGAGGGTTGGTCGGTACCTCGCTGCGGCATGGCGGCGCAATGGGGCCGCCGACCATCCGAACGCCCTGCAAGTTATCCACGCTGTCGACGACACGACCCTCGCCACTACCAGCGCCGTGCACACCATTCCGATATCCGACTGACGGGAACGGGTAGAGCGATAGCACGGATTGTTCGGAGCGTCGTGTTGTCGACCCTACCGATTGCTTGTACGGTATTCTGTACGTACAGCGCGTAGGGAGGTGGTTCTTGTGAAGACGATGTCGTACTCGGAGTCGCGTGCGCGTTACGCGCAGGTGCTCGACTCGGTGGTCGAAGACCGTGAGGAAGTGGTCATAACTCGCGCGGGGCATGAGCCGGTGGTGATCGTGTCCCTCGATGACTACGAATCATTGAAGGAAGCGGCCTACCTGCTGCGTAGTCCGGCCAACGCCCGCCGACTGCTCGCCTCAATCGACCGACTCGAATCAGGTGCCGGGACCATCCACGAACTGCACCAGTGAAACTGGTGTGGGATGAAGCCGCCTGGGCCGACTACCTGTGGTGGCAGGCCCAGGACCGCAAAATCCTCAAACGGATCAACACGCTGCTCACCGACATCACCCGCAACGGCAACGAAGGCATCGGAAAACCGGAGCCCCTCAAGCATGGCTTCCATGGCTACTGGTCACGCCGAATCACCGACGAGCACCGTCTGGTCTACAGGATCGCCGCCGACGAAATCCGCATCGCCGCCTGCCGTTACCACTACAACTGATATCGGGTCAGGGGGAGTGGCCCCGTCCGCATTGGGCGTCCTGGTTGTTGCTGCCTCACGTCCGCCTGGTCTAGTGATCACGTGGGGCGTTGTAAATGGGTGGGCTGTGGCGGGTAGCACCGTGACGACTTCGAGGAATGTCTCGCCTTAACACATCTTTGAGGGGTGATGACCACCAGGGCGCGCCAAAGAAGCCGGCCCCGCCTAGGGCGTGTCTCCCGATTCAGTGGCCGCCACGCGGGCGTGGATGACAGCGCAGGCCAGTAGTACGCCGCCGAGGTAGGTCAGGGCGTATTTGTCGTATCGGGTCGCGATGCCGCGCCACTGCTTGAGCCGGTTGAAGC
>JBBSKP010000284.1:0-5587 GCA_038256175.1 Mycobacteriales bacterium | reverse complement strand
GAGACGACCTTCTTGCTCTCGCCCGTCGCGATGGCGCTCGCATCGAGGTCGAAGTCGGCACCGGTCGTGGAGCGGATGTCCCAGCCAAGTCCGACGGCGACGGCTGTGAGGTTCGGAGCTGCCTTCGTCAGCGAAACATTTCCGCCCTTGCTCAAGCTAACACCCATTGGGGGGCCCTTTCGTTGAAGATGGTCTGGTTTGAAACTTCGGTTGAGACCTTCGGCTGACCGGCGATGTCCGATTTGCCGGTCGCACAGACGACTGTAGTAGCAACGCCGGAAGAGGCGGTCGTTTACGATCTCGAACCACTTCACCTCAGGTTGTATAAGTACGATCAGGCCGTGACGAGCCGATGGCCGCGCCGCCGGTCGAGGCGGCCCCAGAACGATGAGTCGACTCGCCGTGCCAAAGACGCCCTGACCGCTGCGTTTCTCGATATGGACAAACGGCAGAGCATTGCAGAGTCGGCGGTTCAGGCTTCTGAACAGCTATTTCCAGAGCGCAGGATGCGCGCGCAGTGGGATCCGGTCGCCAACCTCTGCTACCTCGCATCCAGCGCATACCTGGCAGTGACCGAGCAGCCCGATCCGACGGTTCGGACACCGAACCAGCCGATGCCATTTGCCCAAAGTTCATTCGATCGAACGTTGCAGCAGCTCGCGACCGCCTCGCGCGCCGTGGACGAGTTCTACGGTGGGCATCGCGCGCATCTCGAAGGCGCGTTGTCGACGCTGGCTGCGGTGCCGGCCGTTGCACAGCAGGCGCTTGGCGCTGCCGGTGCAGTGCGGCAGCAGTTGGCGGGCGAGAACGCGAGATTCGTCGATTATCCGTCGGCGCGTTCGCGCGCGCAGGCGCTCGACGAGGCGGTCGCCGCGTTGGAAGCGGCTCGCAGCGCCGGGCTCGCCAACGCGATTCGGGAGGCAGCCAGCCGGGTACGAGCAGCCGTCACAGCGCTCGAGCGTGCGCTCGAGGAAGCCCCCGCCCAGGAGAATCTCGCACGTCAAGGGGTTGCGTCCGTCAGCACTCGAATTGCGGCGGTTCGAACGCGCGCCGAGCGCCTCGCTCCCGCGTATTCGTCGTTGCTACGCGAGTTCAATGCCGCTAGCTCGGCGGATCTCAATTCCAACGAGCGGTCCAGTCAGCGATTCATCGAGCAGGCGGACGCCGATCTCGCTCAGGCGAAGGCGGCGTTGGCTGATGGAAATCCCGAACGATCACTCGAATTGACCGCGTCAGTTCGGGCCAACCTCGCCGCCGCCGAGAAACTTGTCGACGCTGTCACAGATAGACTTGCGCTGTTACGGACAATTCGGGAAAACCCGAAAGTCAAAGAAGACGAGGTCCGTTTCAAGCTGCGAGACGCCCAAATGCTCGCGCTCAGCCGGGGCATCGCCAAGGAGTGGTCGTCGGTCCTCGACGCTCAGCTGGAGCGGATAGACCGCGTGACAGGGCAACTTCACGGTAGACACCCCGACTATTGGGCCTACGTTTCCGGGCTGGACGCCGTTTCGGCATTCATTTCCGGTGTTGTCCAACGGATGCGGAATCAACCGGAGCCACGAAAGCCTGGGGATAGATGAACGATCAGAACTTGAGGCACTTCCGGCAGCTCGGCGAAGACGTCCAGCGGGAGCTGTTCCTCAATGTGCCCGAGGTCCTCACCGGCAGCGAGGATCGCCGCGTGCTCGCCGTAGCGCTCGGCGCGACGCTGTATGTGCCTGCTACCCGCACCGATCTCGCGGCTGCCGTTGTACGCCGGGCGAGCGAGGGCGTGTGTTCGATGGTCCTCGATCTCGAGGATGCCATCGGCGATCACGAAGTCGAGGGCGCCATGGCGAATGCCGTCGCCGCGCTGGACGAACTCGCAGGGACGCCCGCGGCGAACGTGCTGCTGTTCGTGCGCGTCCGGACGCCACAGGCCATCCGCACCATTACCGACGAATTGGGTGCCGGAGTTGCAGCGCTGACGGGCTTCGTCATCCCCAAGTTCACCAGCCAGATCGGTGCAAAGTTCCTCGATGAAGTCGCCGATGCTTCGATCAAACTGGGCAAGCACCTCTATTCGATGCCGGTACTCGAATCACCCGAGCTGGTCCACCGCGAAAGCAGAGATCGTGAGCTGCGTGCGGTTGCCGAACTTCTCGCCGAACATCGTGACCGTGTGCTCGCAGTGCGGATCGGTGCAACCGACATGTGCGCGACGTTTGGCATCCGCCGCGACCGTGACCTGACCATCTACGACGTCCGGGTCATCGTCGACGTGATCGCCGACATCGTGAACTACCTCGGCCGCGCGGACGGCACAGGGTTCGTGATTACCGGGCCGGTGTGGGAGTACTTCGCAGACCATGAGCGCATGTTCCGTCCCATGCTGCGCACCACGCCGTTCGCCGAGCACGACGCCGTCCGCTTTCGCCAGCACCTCGTCAGCCGAGACCTAGACGGACTGCTCCGTGAAATTGCACTCGATCGGGCAAACGGCATTCAAGGCAAGACCGTCATACATCCATCGCACGTGTCGGCTGTGCATGCGCTGTCAGCCGTGACGCACGAGGAATACCACGACGCTCTCGACATCGTCGGTTCCCAGGCAGGCGTTCAGGCGTCGGGATACCGCAACAAGATGAACGAGACGAAGCCTCATCGGAGTTGGGCGGAGCAAACTCTGTTGCGCGCCAAGGTATTCGGCGTGACCAACAAAGGCGTGACCTTCGTCGATCTGTTGACGGCATTGGTGGACCGGTGACGGGAACGGTTACCGAGCCTTGGGCAACTCGCGAACTCGGCATCGAACTGCGCCATGTCGATTCGGGTGTCGGTAGGTCGGTGCCCGAGCTGGTGATACCGGGCCTGCGCCGGAATCCCCGCCGTGCGCACCTACTTGTATCGACGGTGCTCGGCAAGCATGTTCCCGCCACTCCGGCCGACGTGCTGGCCGCCGCGAATCAGCTGGGCGACCTCGCCATCGATGCCCTAGGCGGGTCGGGATCCGAGGCTGTCGTGCTCGGATTCGCCGAAACAGCAACGGGTTTAGGCCATTGCGTTGCCGCGCGCCTCGACGCACTGTGCTACCTCCACTCGACTCGACGCCACGTTGTGGGTGCTGACGTGCTCGCAGGATTCGAGGAAGGCCACTCGCACGCCACGAGTCACATGCTGCAACCGACGTCGGCAGAGCTGTTCGAAAACGATCATCCGCTCGTACTGGTGGACGACGAAATCTCTACCGGTGCAACGGCAATCGACGCGATCCGGGCGTTGCACAGCCACAGTGCCCGACCGAGGTATGTTATCGCGTCCCTCGTCGACATGCGCACCGACGAGCACTATCGACTCGCCGCGGACGCCGCGACGGAACTGGGTACTCAGATCGATTCCGTCAGCCTCGCGACCGGTCGAACGGTGTTGCCGGACGGACTGATCACCCGGGTCACGGCGCTGCCGGATCCGGAGTTGAATCCGCACGAGGACCACCGAGGATCGGTCGATCGGGTGGAACTGCCATGGCCGCAGACGGTTCCGGACGGCGGTCGGCACGGCTTCCTCGCCACCGACATACCGGCGTTCGAAGACGCCGTCCGCGGAGCCGCCGAGAAGCTCTACTCGGTCCTCGACGCAGACCGCCCAGTGATCATCGTGGGTCACGAGGAGTTGATGTACTTGCCGCTGCGGATCGCCGAAGCCTTGGCGTCCCAGGGTATGCAAGTCCGGTTCCAGACGACGACTCGATCGCCGGCCTATGTACTCGATCAGCCCGGATACCCGTTGCGGCGCGGATTCCGTTTCACTGCACCGGAAGTCGGCGAATCCGAACCACGGTTTGTCTACAACGCGCAGTGGCCGGATCCCGACGCCCGGGCGCTGGTCGTCGCGGTTGTCGATCCCCCGGCGGACACGCCTTTCCTGTTCGCCGAGGGCGGGTTGGTGGATGTGCTCACCAGTGCCGGCACAGACGTGCTCGTCGCCGTCATGCCCGGTGTCGATCCTGTTGTGCTGCGCGATCATCGGCAGGCAACGACATGACGGCGCCTCTGGTTGGTCCGGACTTCGGGTCCTATGCTCCCGACGAAGTGCAGTGGTTGCTCAAAGACCTGTCGCACCTCGCGCTCGAGGCGGATATCGCCGACCGTGAGCGCCGGATTCAATCCGGCGAGGCCCATTACGCCGAATCGCTTCCCATCGAGTTCCAGCCCGACGCCGCCTACCGTGAACTGTTCGACAAGGTGCTTCAATCGAGCGCCGAGCGGCTTGCGCTGGCGGTCGGCAGCGTCACCGAAATCGTTCTGGCCGAACGGGGCAACGACGTCGTCCTCGTGTCGCTCGCCCGCGCGGGAACGCCGGTCGGCGTCTTGATGCGACGCTGGGCGAAGGCTGTACGTGGGCTCGACCTTCCCCACTATGCAGTGTCGATCGTGCGTGGCAAGGGGATCGACGCCGCCGCCCTGGACTATCTCGCGAGCCAACACGATCCCGCATCGATCGTGTTCGTCGATGGCTGGACGGGCAAGGGTGCGATCGCGCGCGAACTCACCGCAGCTCTCATCGAGTACCGCGCCGCCGGTGGCGCCGAGTTCAACGACGATCTTGCGGTCCTCGCAGATCCCGGCCACTGTGTCCGTACCTACGGAACTCGCGACGACTTCCTCATCGCATCAGCGTGTCTGAATTCGACCGTGTCCGGACTGGTTTCGCGAACCGTCCTCAACGACACGGTCATCGGACCCGGCGAATTCCACGGTGCGAAGTTCTACAGCGAGTTGGCGCCGGACGACGTGTCGAACTATCTACTCGACACCGTCAGCGACGCGTTTCCCGCTGTGCAGGAACAGGTTCCGTCGACCGTGCGGGCGATCATGGAATCCGATCGTGCACCGACATGGGCGGGTTGGAAGTCGGTCGAAGAGGTCCGCTCGCAATACGGTATCTCGACCGTCAACTTCGTGAAGCCGGGCGTCGGCGAAACCACGCGCGTGCTGTTGCGGCGCGTGCCATGGCGGATCCTCGTGCGTGATCTCGAAGACCCTGAACACGAACATATTCGGCTGCTGGCAGCCTCGCGCGGGGTGCCTGTCGATGAGGTGCCCGATCTCGCGTATTCGTGCATGGGACTGGTCAAGGATGTGCTGGAATGACACTCATCGCTACGGATCTCGATCGGACGATGATCTTCTCGCGCAACGCCATCGGTGCTTATATCGCCGACGACCGCCTTCTGTGCGTCGAGTACTACAACGGTGGCCCACTGTCTTACATGACCCTGGTTGCGGTCGCGCAGTTGCAAAAATTGGCGGCCCAGTCGATCGTCGTGCCGACCACCACCCGAACCATCGAGCAGTTCAATCGCATCGAACTTCCCGGCGCCCCATGGCGATACGTCATCACAAGCAACGGCGGCAACATCCTGGTCGACGGGGTGGCAGACCCGGCCTGGCGGACGAGCGTAGCTGCCGCAACGCGCGATGGTGGCGCCGACCTCGGTGCGGTCACCGCTGAGCTGCGATCCAGAATCAGCGACGACTGGGTCGACACATGCCGGGTCGCCGATGACCTGTTCTGCTACTTGGTCGTTCGCCTCGACGCGGTCCCG
>JBBSKP010000283.1:0-5604 GCA_038256175.1 Mycobacteriales bacterium | reverse complement strand
TTGCCGAACGTCGTGCGCGAAACCTTGTTCTCGGTACAGAACTTCGAAACGTTGAGCGTGCCTCCGCCGGCGACGAAGGCAACAGCTGCGACAAACTGTGGATCCATCGAAAACTCTGTTCTGGCCATCCCTGATCATCACAAGAACGAACCCGGTCAGTGTCCACGATGTCCTGAGACATCAATTGCACGCGATGTCCTGAACAAACACACCCCCTTCTGCTGGGGGAAATCACGCACAGGCACGACATGCCTTGGCGCACGCGTTCGGTATTTGCGGGACACAGCAATGCCCCCGCCGGCTGGCGAGGGAATTCTGGTCTGCTGCGGTTACGGGCCGACTGACGTGCCGCCGGTTGCGGGGCCACCCGGGCTCGCGGGAGGCTGCTGCGGCTTCGGCTTCGGGCCGCCACCTGCGGGGAAGGGATTCGCGTCCGGGGCGATGACGCCGGGCTTGACCTGCTCGATCGGGAAGGGATTGTGCTTCGGCGGCAAAACGACCGGCGGATCGACGACCGGCGGAACGACGACCGGCGCTGTGACGGGCGCCGCGACTGGTGCCGTGACTGGTGCCGTGACTACGACGGTCTTGACGGGCGGTGCCGCTACCTGCGGAGCAGCTGCCGGGCCGTTGCCGATCGGACCGACCCCGTCGACGTTGGGAATGGTTTCAACGACTGGGACTCCGGGAAGCGGGGCGACCGGCGGGACCACATTCAGCGTTGTGCTGGTATCCGCTGAGGGGGCTGGCGCTCCGTCACTACCGCCGGCGACGACGATCACGGCTGCGCTTGCCATCGAGATTGCAAAGGCGCTGAGTGCGATGATCGCGATGCGGGTCTTGGCGGTATTAGCGATGGTGTGCCTCCGGTATTTTCGTTCGGTAACTAACTGGGCTGATAGGGCAATCTTGCTTGGCCGCCAGGCCCCGCACTAGGCACCCGAGGGTCACCGATGGCCACCCTCGTTTGCCCACAGACCGGCCCCAAAACCATTGGCGCGCTGAGACGCCGAACGCCCCAGCCATGAGTGGCCGAGGCGTTCGGTGACTTCTCACGCGCGATCAGGTGGGCGGGTAGCCCCGACGCGACTGCTGTGGCTCCGGACAGCGAAATCGCCAGTGCGGCAGAACCTGGGTCCCCGAAATGGTCACCGATAGACACCCGAAGGTGCCGATCAACCACTCCGTGACAAGGGGTGAGGGCATTGCCATCCCAGGGTGGCTAGCTGCGATGGGCAGCACTGCGGACGATTAGAGAATCACGCCCCCATGATCGGAGACACCGAAATGTCGCACCAGGTGATCGATTCTCTGACCAGCCGAATCGTGCTCGGAGTTCTGACGGGCTTTCTGGGTGTTTCGGCTGTTGCGCTACCCGCCGCCGGGGCGCACACCACCGGCTCCCCGCCCGTCAAGCTGCGTCCGCAGGCTGTCCACCGATAGGAACTGTGCGTGATTTTTACCCGCGGAGGGGTGAGACTCGCGCACGGGTCTCAGGCCGCCTGTTCCACGATCGGCGAATTCATCGACGTTTCGAGATGCGGCAGCACAGCGCCCAAGGGTCCACAGAACTTGTGGACGTCGTCGGCGCTGAAGTTCGCTCGTTCGGACAGTAGTGCCGTTGCGCAACAGAGAAACTCGGACAGATGCCAATTGATGTCGGGGGCAAACGCCGCTCGCACGCCGGCCAGGCTCCCGGCGAGAAGGTCGCTCGCAGGCGGGCACGCGCGACGACCGGTCACGGCGAGCCCCCGCAACAACATCATCAGATCGCCGTCGCGAATCGTGTCCCACCTCGCGACAAGACTGTCGATCTCGTCCCAGGTCAGCTCTTCTACCTGCGAACGGATGCGGTCCACGATGTGGCGAGGTGCCCACCACTCGTGATCTGGACAGATGTCGGAGGACAGTCGCGCCGAACTCCATGGGCCGAACGCGGCCAAACGTGCCCCCTCGTCGAGCCGGTCGACAACGGTCGTCGCAACCAGCATTGCTGCGATGACGTGCACCAATGCGCCCGAGAGCCCCTGCCGGATGTCGCCGCTGTCGTCTGCGGCAGTGAATCCGGTCAGCGCCATCAACGATCGCCAGGTGGGCGAGTCGGCGCGCGGTCCGCGGAAGGATTTCACCAGCGTGACCGCGAGTTCCTCGGCACTCCACGCTGCGGGCTCCCGGCTGGCCAGCTTCGCGTGCGAATAGGCGATGCCGAGGACTGCTCGTGAACCGAAACACCGATCGGTCTCGAGAGTGCGCACGAGCAAATCCGCGAGTATGTCCGGTGTTGCTTGCGAGACCGCGTGGGCGCGAGCGCGGACCAGGGGAGTGAGTGGCCCGTATTCTTGGCCGCAGTAGAAGGAGGCGTCGAGCTTGGGCGCGTGAAATCCTCTGAGTCCGCGCCGGTTTGGTATTGCCTCGGTGAGTAGTTGCTCCAACTCGTCTCGCCACCGGCTTTCCTCGGAGGCAGTGAGGTCCGCCAACTGTTCGACCGGGGCGGGCAGGAGCTGGGCCGTAATCGGAATTACCGTGGCCGAGGGGTCGGCGCAGTATGCCTGCACGACGTCGGGCGTCGTGGGGTCGCCGGGTGTCCAGACGACCGTTGTCGTACCGCCGTCGTAGGTACATTCGATGGCATCGCCGCTGGTCAAACCACCGTCGATAAGCATTCTTGCGAGCTGGTTGAGCTGGCTAGCGCAGTCGTGAGCGCTCAGTACCCAGGGGGAATCGCTGAACTCTTGGCGCGGCGCGGCCATGATGTGCAGCTCCGGCAGGCCGTGATCGGCAAGGCCGACGGTATACGCGAAGTCTTCCGTCATCGCGTCGTTGTCGAAAACGAACTGCACTCTCCAGAACGTGTCTGTGGGAAGAGCTTCGCGTGCGGGTTGTTCGAACATATGTTCCCCACCTCGGTGGTGTGAGGAGGGTATCGAGGGGGTCTGACACAGTCGATACCGCGGCAGAAACACCTGCGAAAAGCACTGTCCCCCAGCACCAGAAGGTGCTGGGGGACAGTTAGGAGAAGCTCAGAGAGGGTTTAGCCTCAGAGCGGGCGAACGCCGGTGGCCTGGGGGCCCTTGGCACCCTGTCCCACCTCGAACTCGACCTGCTGGTTCTCCTCCAGGCTGCGGAAGCCGCTGCTCTGGATCTCGGAGTAATGGACGAAAACGTCAGCGGAGCCATCTGCGGGGGCGATGAAGCCGAAGCCCTTTTCCGCGTTGAACCACTTAACAGTGCCCTGTGTCATGCTGTTTGTTCCTTTTTCTTACCAGTGTGCAACGGGCGGCTCTTACTGCCCGTCGGGCCGGCTGAAGTCGCAGGTAACCTTGCAGAATTCCCCAATTTCTCGAGGCGTACCGCTAAGCGCGCTGGACGACCGCAACATGATCCTGAGCACGTCAAATAACGAACACCGAAACTACGACCGAACTAAAAGTAGCACAGTAAGTGTGTTTTGCGTCAGTCGAAGGTGATCTTTCTGCGTAGCGCGTCATCCGCGAAAAACCAATAGCGGAATGTGCATTTCGGCTGTCGTCAGCGAGCCGTGATGCCCGATCAGCATCGACTGCAAGGGTTCGACACCGGAGCGCACGAGCGCACTGCTCCGCAGCGCGACTGTCACCAGATCGCCGATCCGTTCCTCGACGGTGTTTCGAATGCTCGGGCCGAACCAGCCACGCTCGATCGCGTCCGCGCGAGTAACCACCGCGAATTCCTCACCGAGCAGCTCGCTCCACGCGTCGAACACGTCGCCGCTGGCGCCCGGTTCGGCATAGACGTGTCGTGCTCGCGGCTCACCGCCGAGCTGGCGGACCCCTGCTTGCAAGGCGGTGTCCTTGTCGAAATCGACCGGCGAACGTACCTCGACCATCCCGTGGTCGGCCGTGACCACCAACGCTCCATCCTTCGGCAGCCGCTCGGCGATGGAGCGAGCCATCAGATCGACCTGCGCGAGTTCCAGCGCCCAGGCGGCAGAATGCGGGCCTCGCACATGGCCCGTCAGATCCAACTCGCCGTGGTAGGCGTAGACGAGCGACCTGGTGCCTTCGCTCAGTGCCGTGACGGCACCGTCCACGAGATCGCCCATCGAGAAGTTGGGCCGAAAGTTGCCGCCGCGCAGCCCGGCTCGGGTGAGACCGGATTCGGCCTGATACATCGGGCATACCCGGGACACCGCAATTCCGTTGGCTGCCGCGCGCTCGAAAGCTGTTCCGAGCGGCTGAAACTCCTCTGGGACAACCTCTTTCAGGAGGTCTACGCGTGGCCCCGGACCGTGCAAGCGCCACTTGAGCGGATTCATCAACCGTTCCTGCCCAGGAACCGACAGTAAATAGCCGATGACGCCGTGTTCACCTGGTGGAAGGCCGGATCCGAGGGAACTCAGACTGGTTGCTGTGGTGCTCGGGAAGCCGGCTGTCAGCACGGTCGGCGCCAGGCTGGTCAGGAACGGTGCGGCATCGGGATGCGCCGCCAGCAATTCCGCTCCGAGTCCGTCGACCATCAATACACAGACGCGGTCGATGCCGTCGAGAGCGAGCCCGAGGCGATTTGTCTCGCCAGGCACGCCCATTGCGCCGAGAATCGAGGGCACAAGATCGGCGAGCGAACCCACGCCGTAACGAGGAGCGACCAACATCAGTTCAGCGTAGCCAGCATCGACCTCACGCTGGGGTCACGGTCACCGAGACATCGCTGGCGCTGCCGTCCGAGCTCAGCTCGAGAACCGCAGCGTTCGGTGGCGATGTCACCGTTGCTCCCGTTGCCAGCGCGCGATATCCATTGGGAAATTGCACGCGGGGAGTGGCGACTGTCGTGCGTGACCCTGGAGCGAATTGACCAGCGCCATCCGCTCGTGCCGTCGAGTAGCGCATCGTGAACACCCCTGCGCGTCGATCGAAGCCATAGGAAAGGGGTATCCCCGCAACCGCCTTCGGGTGGGGAACACCGAGAGTGCGGAGCTTGTCGCCATTGACGTTGGCGCCCGCAGGTGTACGAGCCGGATCGGTGACCAGCGCCTGTTCGGCGAGGTTCGCGGTGGTCGGATCGTTGCAGCCGCAGTACGCCCAGTACTGCCAGCCGACCCGATGACGCGCTGCGCGGTCGACGATTCCGGCAAGAATGTCGGAGTTGTTGGTCGCGCCGAACTCGCTCAGGAGCAGCGTCGAGTCTGTACTGCGAGCCTGGTTCTCCGCATTGACAAAGGTCTGCTCGTCGAATGGTTCGCAACCGAGGTTCGTATTGGTAATCGCCGCCGTCGGGCAGTAGTCATGAAACGAGAAGCCCGTGCCGGCGACGCCGAGCGCGCCATGGTGCGTCGGGATGCCGACGCCGAACAGGGAGTACGGCTCGTAGAACAACAGTGTGCGGGAATCGACGGTCCGTATTGCTGCCGCGATCCTGCGGTGCAACGCAGTGATGAGATCGTCGCGGCACCCTGCCGGAGTGAAGCATTGCGGATAGCTCGATCCTGGCCACGGCTCGTTGAGTAGGTCGTATCCGAGCAAACCGGGCGCGTCTGCGAAGTATGCGGCGGCATGCGTCCAGGCAGCGGCAAAGCGGTCCTGCAGGCCGATCCCGCCCGGCCCAGCTGCGTTGGCGAGGAAGTGATCG
>JBBSKP010000282.1:0-5605 GCA_038256175.1 Mycobacteriales bacterium | reverse complement strand
GGTACGTCTGGTGGAAGTTGCGCTCGGTGCGGGCGCTCATGCGTCTTATCTCGTCGACTACGCACGGGAAGTCGATCCGAAGTGGCTCGACGGCGTACAGACCGTCGGTGTCACCTCCGGCGCATCGGTGCCCGAGGTGCTGGTGCGCGGGGTAATCGATTTGCTTGCCGAGCACGGTTTCGGCGAGGTTCAGTCCGTCACGACCGCCAACGAAACTCTCGTATTCTCGCTGCCGCGCGAACTGCGGCCTGCGCGTTCCTGACCGCTGATCTGCGCCGAAGCAGGTCAGCGCCGGTACGGTGGCTCGTCGCGATAACGAACGTTCGGGAGCGGATGCGCCGGCACTTCGGGCCGTGCACGACTCTCCGGTGTAGACCGTCGCGGTGCTTCCGGCGGGGGATAGTCGCGAGCGAAGGTTGGTTGCGCTGTGCGCGGTGAGCGATGTGTCGAGCGCGGAGGATTCGCTGCTCGAGTGGGCTGAGCGGTCCGCGTGGGCTGTGGGGTCCGAGGCGATTGCGTTCCGCGTGGTGGTGGTGTTGTCGTGCGCGAGGATCCGGTGCTGCGCGGCGACTGAGTCGATGGAGTGCTGCGCGCCGACTGCGCGGGCGGTGTGCGCCGCGGGGTGCGGGTCGCGCGACCCGGGTCCACCGGCGTGCGGCGGGTACGAGTCTGCTGCGGTGAGTGCGCGCCTTGTCGTTCGAGAACGAACCGCACGATGCCGATTATCACGGTCGCGGCAGTCGTGACGAGCATCAACGGGAAGCGATTCACCAAGGGAATCGCCACGTTGAGCAGGATGTCCTTTACCGACGCTCCGCCACCTTCGGTGAAGTGCTGATACGCCAGCGGCACCGCGATGAACAGCAGCAACGGTGGTTGCACGACCGCTGTGAACAGGCCTCGATGGCGTACAGCGAGCACTGCGGCGACGCAGCCGAGGAAGTACAGCACGGAGAAGACGCGGGTCAGGTCGGAACCGCCGGATGCGTCGATCAGAAAACCGACAAAGCTGCATCCCACCGCGATAGCCACTGCCACACCCGCAGCCACTCCGGGGATCGTGGGGACCACAGACCGCTGGGCAAGCGGCACCGAGGCTTGAGCACGTTGAGAAGCAGACACACACTGACATTAACTGCTCAGCGTCAGAATGCGTCGTTGGCGTGACCGTTGCCTGCAGAGATATTGCCCATCCCGACCGCGCGCGGCCACAATTCGACCTGTTCGACCTCGGGTACCTCACCTTCGTATCGCTGCAGGTCGTTGAGCCGTCGGGCCGTGACGAGCACGCGTGATTCCATCGACGACACCGTCTGATTGAACGATTCGACCGCTTTTCCGAGCTGACGGCCGAGGCGATCGAGGTGCGTTCCCGCCGTGCCGAGTCGCGAATACAGGTCGCGGCCGAGTTGATGGATGATCGCGGCGTCCTGCGACAACGCCTCCTGTCGCCAGGTGTGCGCGATGGTGCGCAAGAGCGCGATCAGTGTCGTCGGGGTCGCGAGGATGACATTTCGGGCAAACGCGTGCTCGAGGAGTTCGGCGTCGGTGGTCAACGCGGCGTCGAGGAATGGGTCGCCGGGCAGAAAGAGCACTACGAACTCGGGCGTGGGATCGAACGTTGCCCAGTAGGCTTTGTCGGCGAGCTGGTCGATGTGTGTGCGTAGCTGGCGGGCGTGTCGTGCCAGGTGCGCTTCCTGGGCGCGCGGGTCGTCTTCTTGCGCCGCGTCCAGATATGCCGCAAATGGGACCTTCGCGTCGACAACGATCTGTTTGCCGCCCGCAAGGTAGACCAACAGATCGGGGCGCGCGCCGTCCTTGCTCACCTGGGTATCGAAGTCGCAATGCTCGACCATGCCTGCCAATTCGACGACACGCTCGAGCTGAATCTCACCCCAACGCCCGCGGACCTGTGGCGCGCGCAGCGCTGTCACGAGCTGAGTGGTTTGCGAAGTGAGCAGTTGGGACGTCCGGTGCATTCCAGCGACCTGCTCCCGTAGGCCTGCGTAGGCCTGTACCCGGTTCGTCTCGACTTGCGCGACATGCGTCGCCAAGGAGCCGACTGCTTCGCGTAGCGGGCCGACGACAGCCGCGACCTGTTCGCCGATCGCACCCGAATGTCGGCGCGCCGAGTCTTCGTTGGATGCGCTCAGGGATTGCCGCAGCAACTGTTCGTTGTCGCGGAGGGCAGCGAGCGCCGCCTCCGCCCGCACTGCGCGGTTGTCCGATCGAGTGGCATGCAGCAACCAGCCGAGCGCCGCGCCGAAGGCCAACGCGAGCACGAGTCCGAATGCCGTCATTGCTGTCATAGCGCCGATGGTGTCCTACGGCACCGACAAGGTCCGGCGAAACGCGGTCAGGCTCACCGAATCTGTCGGTGCACAGGCTTACGGTCGCGGCATGAGGATTTTGCACACCTCCGATTGGCACATCGGACGTAGCTTCCACGGCGTGGACTTGCTTGCTGATCAGGCGTGCGCTCTCACCGCAATCGCTGACCTGGTCGCGGAGCACAAGGTCGACGTGGTCGTCGTCCCGGGAGACGTGTACGACCGTTCCATTCCGAGCGCGGACGCCATTGTCGTTTGCAACAACGGATTCGAGGCAATTCGGTCGGCCGGCGCGATCATCGTCGCCACTTCGGGAAATCACGATTCGCCCGCGCGCCTCGGTGCGGCCGCAGGTTTTGCTTCCGCCGGCGGACTGCACTTGCTGACTCAGGTAGGCGCGGTCGGTCGGCCGGTGTTGCTCGAAGACGAACACGGACCCGTTGCGTTCTACGGGATTCCGTATCTCGAACCGGAAACCACTCGTGATGAACTCGGAGTGCCTTCTGCGCGGTCACACGCCGAAATCCTCGATGCTGCAATGGCGCGAATTCGTGCAGATATCGACCGGCGCAAAGAAGACCGCTGCGAAGACACCGGCACCGTCCGCTCTGTCGTACTCGCGCACGCGTTCGTCGTGGGCGGCGCTGCGACGGGATCGGAGCGGTCGATATCGGTCGGCGGTGTGGAGACGGTGCCGCTCGGTGCGTTCGATGGAATCGATTACGTCGCATTGGGTCACCTGCACTCGCCGCAGGTCCTCTCCGAATCGGTGCGGTATTCGGGGTCGCCGTTGCCGTACTCGTTCGGTGAGCGTTCGCATCGCAAAGCGGTGTGGATAGTCGATCTCGGCGCTGCGGGCCTCGACCACGTCGAGCGCATCGACCTTCCCTTGGTCCGCGGGTTGAGTCAGATCAGCGGTGCCGTCGACGAGTTGCTCACCGAGGCTAGATTCGCCGCTGCAGAGCCGAATTATGTCTCCGCCATCCTCACCGATGCTGTTCGCCCGGTCGACGCGATGCGACGCCTGCAGGGGCGATTTCCGCACGCTATTCACGTGGAATGGCAACGGCCGCAAGGTATTGCCGAGCTCCCGTACCGTGATCGGACCAGGAACCGCAGCGACATCGACATAGCCCGCAGCTTTCTGACCGACGTGCGCGGGGAGCCGAGCCCAGGTGAGATGGCTTGGGTCGAAAGGGCATTGGCGGTTGCGGTGCGTGAGGCGACCGAATCGGTTGCAGCTCTGCCGCAACTGGACCGGTCCGCATGAGGTTGCATCGGCTGGAGATGGTCGCTTTCGGGCCGTTTGCCGAGACCGCGGTGGTCGACTTCGACGCGCTCGGAGCGGACGGGCTGTTCCTCCTGCATGGCCAGACGGGTGCAGGAAAGACGACGGTGCTCGACGCGATCGCGTTCGCGTTCTATGGAACGGTGCCCGGAGCGCGACGGGAATGTAAGAGACTGCATTCCGATCACGCCCCAGTGGATACACCGCCACGGGTCACACTCGAGGCGACCATCGGTGGCCGTCGGGTCCGCATTGTCCGCAGCCCCGAGTTCGCGCGACCGAAGCTTCGTGGCGAAGGTATGCGGAAAGAGAATGCAAAGGCCACGCTGACCTGGCTCGATGGAAGAGGTCAGAACCTGACGCGGATCAACGAGATCGGTGACGAGGTCAACCGGCTGCTCGGGATGAGCGCCGATCAATTCTTCCAAGTTGTGCTGTTGCCTCAGGGTGAGTTCGCCAGATTTCTGTGCGCAGACAACGAAGATCGCGAACGGTTGCTCGAAAGACTCTTCGACACCGAGCGTTTCGGCGATGCGGAGCAGTGGCTCGCTGCCCGGCGCAAGGACAGTGCTGCCCAGCTCGCCGATCGTCACCAGGCAATCGACCGGCTCAGCGCGCAGGTGTGCACTGCGGCCGGAGTTGCGGGACCGGATGTCGACATCACGGAGTGGGCGCAAGATCTGCTCGCTTCGGCGCGAGATGCCAAGCAATGCGCTGAGATCGAGGTTGCCGAAAAGAAATCGGCGTCGACACAAGCCGCGGAGGACCTCGCGACCGCGCGCCGCGTGATCGATTTGCATCGGCGAATGCGAGTAGCGGAAGCGCAATTGGCGGAATTCCATGCCGGCGCACAGGACCGTCAGAAACTCGCCGCCGAGCTTGCGGCAGCTCGGCGTGCTGTTCCGGTCGGCTCCGCAATCGCCGACGTGAAATCTGCGAAAACGGTTGTGACGCAGTCGTATGCGACCATGCTCTCCGCGTTCGAGGACCTGACGTCGAGAGACGGAGGTCGAGAACTGGCCGACGTGATCACGTGGCCCCCTGCAGCGTCGGACCGCGAAACCATCGATGCAGCAGTCGGAAACTGGGCTGCGGAGGTTGGTCGGCTCGACGACGCCGTCGCCGACAGTGCGGTGGCCGACCGGCTCGAAGACGAGATTGTCGAGTTGAACCGCGAGCGTGTGGAACTCGACGCGGCACTGGCTGACATCGCGAACGAACGCGAACGACTACCAGGCACTCTGCTCGCCAATGCAGACGAGCTGCGACGTACACAGCTCTGCGCTGCCTCGTTGCCTACGATGCAGGCCGAACGGGACCGCGCCGCCGATGCTGTCGCGGCAGCGATCGAATTCGCTACACAGCGAAAGGCCTTGGCCGGCGCGATCAGCGATCTGGATGTTGCTCGCAACCGTCATCTCGATGCCAGAGCGCGAGTACTCGATCTACGCGAACAGCGGCTGTCCGGTATGGCTGCCGAATTGGCCGCCACGCTCGTGGACGGCGAGCCTTGCCAGGTGTGTGGGTCCGAAGCGCACCCGGCGCCCGCCCCCGCCTCGGCCGCAAAGGTGACGAAGGCTGACGAGGCGGCGGCCGCGAAAGCCGAGGCCAGTGCCGCGGCGGCGGTCGATGTCGCGACCGTCAGAGTCGCCGCGATCGAACGTGAACGCGACTCTGTGATTCTTCGCGGCGGTGACCGCGATGCGAAGGAACTCGCGACGGCGCTGAACGGAGCGACGGACCGCCTCACCGTCGCAATCGAAGCAGCGCAACGGGCGGATGAGCTCGCGGAGGCGATCGAGCGGCTTCGCTCTCGCGACGCGCATCTCGCAGACGTGCTCCGCAGGTCGGAGAAACAACTCGGCGTTGTCGTCGAGCGGATTGCGGCAACATCGAAACGTGTTGCAGAGCTGCGTCTTCGGGTGCAGGAAGCGACCGGTGCCGACGCATCCGCCGGCGCGCGGCGGGCCCGGCTCGCCGCGCTTGC
>JBBSKP010000281.1:0-5667 GCA_038256175.1 Mycobacteriales bacterium | reverse complement strand
GCGCCACCGAAGAGCGGAAACACTGCTCCGGTTTCCTCGGCTGTGCCATCGAGGTCACCGTTCGCGTCATGACCGTACTTGGCGCCCTTGGGATCTGGAGTGTCTCGGTTCAGCCCGACTCTGTCCCCGGCAACAGTGTTGAAGTACGCGAGGTGTCCCGAGTTGTGCATGATCACCAGCGGCGTATCGGGTGCCGTGCTGTCGAGCCACTCGCGAGTCGGCTCGGGAAGGCCGACCTGCAGCAGCGGATCCCAGCCGGTCAGAAACGCGCCCTCCGCGCCGCGCTTGGCCACTTCGCTGTGGATCGCGGCGATCACGTCGCTCGCACTGCGCATGGTGACTGGCCTGATGTCGACCATGCGGTCGGAGAGAACGACAGCCTCCATCAACGGGTGCCCGTGCGCTTCGACCAGCCCAGGCATCACGCAGCCGTCGCCTATGTCCAGAGTCTGGGTTTCCGGGCCTATCAAGCCATCGACGTCCGACCGGCTCCCGACCGCCACGATCCGCCCGTCCTTCACGGCCACGGCCTCGGCGGTGGGTAGCGAATTGTCGACGGTCAACACCGTGCCGTGGATGACGAGATCGGCTGATGACATCAGACCTCCAGCAACTAGTTCCTGGGCGAGAATGTCGGCGCGAATCGATCCGCAAGTCGATGAAAGTTGGATCGTCGCGGTTCGAGTATGCGCTATCGAGTCGTGCTGGTTTCGAGTATTCGCAACTTTTCGCTCCCGAATCCTGTTCAGCTGAACCCGATGACTTCCTCACCCCAGGCGCGGCGCAGATCGCCGTCCGGATCTGATTCCACGGAGTCGGATTTACCTATCAGGAGGGTCGCCCGATCCGCTTCGTCGTACGGGAGCCAGTCCGGTTGGCCATCGATACCGTCCGGTCGTCCCTTGGTCGCAAAGGAAAGCCAGCGACGCTGAATCCGTTGCGAAACAACGGAAGCGGTCTTGCGTCCGCCAAGCTTGAACGTCGGATCGCGAGGTACGACGCCGAAATTGCCGAACACGTACGGAACTTCGGTGCCGTGCGTCGCGCCGATGCGGGCGGCGCGCAGAAACGGCGTCGCAAAGTCGAAGCGGTACAGCCACGTCGGCGCGACGCGGCTGTGCGCCTCGGCTATCCACAAGGTCGGCATCCGGAACGCAGCGTCACGCGAGATCTCCCTCGCCGACCGCTTGCTCGGATACTTCGGATAGGCGGCGGTGACGGCCTGCTCCTCATCTGGACGAAGGTTGGGGTTGTCGGCGGCGATCGCTGTGAACATCTGATGTACGGCATCGGGCGTGATGGGCATCAGCGGCGATTTCATCAGCCGGAACATCGATGCCTCGTCCTTGTTCGTTCCGATCAGCAGCGGTATGCGATGCGCTAGGCCTTTGCGGAAAGCGGCAACCGGATAGCGCGGAACGACATCACCGTCGACAGTAGGAGCAACCGCGAGAGTGCCGGGAACCTGAGCAGGTATTTGCTGGACCAGCTCCACACAAGCCTGCGTCAGCTCGGCTGCGGGAATTTCTCGAAGGCGTCCCACCTGTGCCGCCGGCAGCTCGAGAATGTCCAGAAATTCCGCCGCGATAGTTGCCGCCCGTTGCGAGCCGTATACCGATGTTGCGGGCGAACTTTCGGCGAGCGCACGGTGGAACAGCCCCGCTGCGTGCGGCGACGTCATCAGTGTTGTCACCGCGCCTGCGCCGGCCGACTCACCGAACAGCGTCACGTTCGAGGGGTCACCGCCGAATATGGCGATATTGGTCCGCACCCAACGCAAGGCGGCGATCTGATCGCGCAGGCCGAGGTTGGTGTCGAAAGAGTCCGACCCGGTCGAGAACGACGAAAAGTCCAGGAAGCCAAGCGCTCCGATGCGGTAATTGAAGGTCACGACCACAACGTCGCCCTGCTCGACCAGTCTGGTGGCGTCGAACATCCGCTGACCGGACGAGCCCAAGTAATAGGCGCCGCCATGGATCCAGACCATGACGGGCCGAGGCCGAGCTGCGGGTTCGGATCGCGACCAGACGTTGAGTGTGAGGCAGTCCTCGTCGATTGTCAGCCCAGGGTCGATGGGCAGCGGCCCGTGCTCGTTTTGCGGGGCGATAGCACCGAATTGCGAACCGTCCGCCACGCCGTTCCATGGCGCGGGTGGCTGTGGCGCCCGTAGGCGCAGTTCGCCGACCGGCGGCGTCGCGTACGGAATTCCTTTCCACGACACACTGATTCCATCGACAACGCCGCGAACCTGCCCCTGGGCAGTGGTCACGATCGGATTGCCGGTGAACTCCACCATGGGAGGTTCAGCTGTTTTCCGCAGCTGCCCGGAGGAGGCCCTTGCGGTCGTAGTACCTCGTCGCGAGTAGGCCGAGAGCCACGCCGATGAGAAGTCCGCCAACGGTCATGATGAGTGCACGGGCAAGGCCGGCATCGAACTGCGCATCGAAGTAGATGATCGAACTGACCCCGAGGAACACTTGGCGCATGGGTTCGAAGAGCGCCAGGAATCCGTAGCTCGGCGGAGAGGCTTCGAGCGGGAATGTTCCGCCCGACGACGGCAGATCGAGGATGACGAAAATGATGAGGTTGATGACCATACCGATGCCGCCCACAGCAGCCATCACCGACATTGCGGAGATGCCCACAGCGGAAATCGCGAGCACCCCGTACAACCAGAGGTAGAACGCATGGGGGATGGACATCGACAGCAACGTACACACGCCTATATAGAGCGCGGATATGGCGGTCGCCATGAAGACGATGCATGCCCATTTGACAAGGAGCACTTGGAATCTCGACATCTTTGTCCGCCGCGCGGCCATTACTCTCGGCCCGACCTCGGTTGCGGAGAATCCGAGCATGCCGTCGACGATGGAGTTCACGATGGTTGCGCCCGTGAAACCGGCCAGGATGAGCAGCAGGGAGTAGTAGAAAGCGGAGAGCCCGAAGCCGGAGCCGTCGGGAAGGGGGCTGAACTGAACTGTTTTGACCGCAACCGGTTCGGTCAACACATAGCTGGCGGGGCCGGAAAGCGGTGGTGCGCCCGCGCGCGTCAGCTCCTCACTTGTCGTAGCGGCTAACTGTTTGGCCAACGTGGAGTTGACGGTCGCGAGCGCTGTTTCGGTGATGCCCTCCGTAATTGCGACGCTGATGCCGCCGGCCCGCGGGTTGGTGTAGGCGGTAATGGTCGGTTTCGTGATGGGTGCGCCCTGCGCCGCCGCCATGGCGAGTCCGAGCGTCTGGGCAGTGAAGTTGCTTGGAATGACGATGGCGCCGTAGAGGTTCCCGGAGTCCATTTTGTCCTGCGCCTCGGCGAGGTCCATCGTCTGAAGGTCGACCTGCGACTTCGGGATCTTGGCGAGCAGTCCGGACGCAATTTCCGCGCCGAGATTCTGCTGAGTCGGAGCGGGGTTCGGGCTGCCTGGCGGCGCGGGAACAGTTGCGCCCGCATCCTCGTTCACCAGGGCAATCGGGAAATCGTGGATGTTGTCCTGCGGGTTGAGGATGCCACCCATGTACAAGGCGGCCAGCAATCCCATGACAAATCCGACGATCACAACTGGGGTCAGCCAGAATCGGGGCGAGCGGAGGATCTTTTCTTCGACCGGAGCAGAATTGGTTGGAGCAGCATTGTCGATTTCGCTCATTACCGTCCCATCACTGCCGGATTGCAAGGCACCGCGAGTTGAACCCTGCGCATGGTCGAGACTAACGAGACGGCCTCGTCGTCTGCATGTCTTTTGCAGAATCAAGGGTCGAGTGGACCGAATTCGATCTTGACAGGTCGAATGCCCTTACGGCATGAGTGATTCCGGACATGTCAGCCCTGTGTGGCCAACTTGCGGCGTAGCCCTTCCAGTCCCGCGAACACGGCGCCCGCCAACACCACGTGCATCGCTGCAAGCGAGACGGTGGATGCCGCGTCGAAGTCGGCATCGATCGTCATCGCGATGGTTCCGAGTGCCAGCAACGGGCCGACGACCTGAGCGACGCGGATCATGACGGGCCAGCGGTAGGACAGGAGAGCTGCGGCGGTCAAACCCACCAAGGCAGGAACAACGGTCAGCATGATCACTCCGCCGGGGGCGACTGCCATCATCTTGTCGCCGTCCAGAACCTCGAACGATCCGCCGGCGGCCAGTCCGATGAGCCAGAGAACGAGGTTTACCACCAATGCCACGACGACGGTCCCGATAACGGCGACCGGCCGGCTCAGTTCGAGGGTGCGAAAACGGGTCGAACTGTTGGATGCGAAGGTCGACATCTGATCTCCTTTATCGTCCGGGAGCTTCTCGGGAACATCATGCCCTCTGCGTCCGACAACCTCTCGCTCAGCGACTTTCGTTTAGCCTTGGCAGCATGATGGCCCGCCTCGCAGCCCTGGTGATATTTGCGGCGCTGGTCATGGGGGCGGTGCCGGCCACGGCTTCTCCGCTCGATTCGCCAGGCACCGTGGTGAATTCCGCAGAACTGCCACGTGCCATGTGGATCCCAGGCACCGCGGACGCCACCAAAGTGACGTATTGGTCGAAGGGGCCAGGCGGTCAGCCGATGCTGAGCACCGGTGTGGTGTACGTGCCAGAGGGCACAGCTCCCGAAGGCGGATGGCCGGTCGTGTCCTGGGCGCACGGCACAGTTGGTGTCGGTGACCAGTGCGCGCCCTCGGTGACCGGCCGGTCGCAGCGGGACCTGACGTACCTCACGCACTGGTTGCGGCAGGGCTACGCAGTTGTCGCGAGCGATTATGTCGGCCTAGGGACACCCGGAGTTCATCCCTACCTCGACGGAACCTCGGAGGCGTACAGCGTCATCGACATGGTCCGCGCCGCGAGATCGCTCGAGCCGGATCTCGCGCGCAAATGGGTGGTGATCGGCCAGTCCCAAGGCGGCCAGGCAGCAATGTTCACGGCACATGCTGCGACGTCCTACGCATCTGAACTGGACTTCCGTGGTTCGGTCGGAACAGGGGTCGCGTCTGAACTCGAGAAGTTGCTCCCGTTCGCCGGCCCGTATGTGCCGCCGGTTCCGTTCGACGGAACAACGGTGTTCGCAGCGTTCGCCCTCGCCGGTCTCCGAGCATCGCAACCCGACCTGCACATCGACAGCTACCTCACGCCGTTCGGCGTGAACGTCATCGATCGCGTCGAAAACCTCTGCTACGACGGTGCATTCGACCTTGTGAAGGGCATCGGGATCGGGCGGCTGATGGCCAAACCGCTGCTCGATCCGCCGGTAGTCGCCGCCATTCGCCGGATGCAGGAGGTGCCGACGTCTGGTTATGACCGGCCCATTTTCATCGGTCAGGGTGTCGCCGATGTGGTTGTTCCCGCACCGCTGACCGCGAAGCTGGTGACCGATCTTGCGCTGAATCGCGTCGACTTCGTGTTCCGTCCATATCCACGCGGCCATGACCAGACGATGGCCGACTCGTTGCCGGATACGACGCCGTTCGTAAAGCAGTTGTTCGCGGGCTGATACTCCGAGTCCGCACGGCCATTGCAGGGCTCACGCCGCTACTCACGTCACAAACGGAAGTTGTCAACCTGCCTGAGACACAGGGAGGTTGATTCCGGTTGGTGAGGGTAGGGCCGGTGCGGTTGGTTGGCGTCGGAATCGTTCAGGGTGTTTTTCCCAGTACCGATCGAGTGCGGCCTGTCGTTGTCCACG
>JBBSKP010000280.1:0-5730 GCA_038256175.1 Mycobacteriales bacterium | reverse complement strand
TCGGCGCTGACGGCTGGGACGGCTTATCGCCGACCGCTCGCCGGGCAATCTCGGATGCCGACGTTCTCATGGGCTCACCGCGACAACTCGCACTTGTGCCCGACGGTCTGGCTGAGAAGGTCCCGTGGCCCTCGCCGCTGCTGACGTCGTTACCCGGCTTGCTCGAACGCCATGCCGAGAGTCGCGTGTGCGTGCTTGCCAGCGGCGACCCGATGTTTCACGGTATCGGCGTTACGTTGGCGAAGTTGCTCGGACCCAATCGGATTCGGGTCATTCCCGCACCGTCGTCGGCGTCGCTGGCATGCGCCCGCCTTGGCTGGCCCCTGGCGGATACACCGATCGTCAGCCTGGTGAACCGACCGGTGGAAACACTCCTGCCTGCGTTGCAGGACGGCGTCCGGGTGCTCGTATTGAGCAACGACGAATCGACGCCGGGATCCATCGCGGACCTGTTGCGCGCGAACGGGTACGGCGACTCGACCCTCACCGTCCTCGAGCAGCTGGGTGGTCCGGCCGAGGCGCGGACATCGAGCACAGCACGCGAATGGCCTGCTACTTCCGGAGATTCGCTGAACGTGGTTGCGCTCGTCTGCCTCGCCGACGACGCGTCGGTGCGCCTGACCCGTATGCCCGGCTTGCCCGACCACGTCTTCGGCGGCGCAGGACAATTGACCAAACAAGAAGTGCGGGCGCTCACGCTGTGCGCGTTGGCCCCGGCACCGGGGGAGTTGCTCTGGGACGTGGGTGGGGGATCGGGCAGCATCGCCATCGAATGGTCACGAACCCATCCGAACTGCCGGGCGGTCGCATTCGAGTCGATACCGACGCGGGCCGCTCAAATAGCGGAAAATGCTCGGACACTCGGGGTTCCGACGGTGACCGTGCTCGGTGCGGCGCCGGCTGCGTTCGCGGACGCGGGCGATCCGCAGGCTGTGTTCATCGGCGGCGGGCTGACCGAGGACGGCATATTCGATGCCTGCTGGAATCGCCTGTCCACCGGCGGACGGTTGGTCGCCAACTCTGTGACCGCCGAGTCCGAAGCACTACTGGTGCATCTGGCCGCAAAGCACGGCGGAACGTTGCGGCGCTTCCAGATACACCGTGCCGAGCCGCTCGGCCGCTTCACGGCATGGCGCCCGCAACTGCCCGTAACCCAGTACTCGGTGGTCCATCCGTGACTTCACGAATGTGGACGCGCCGCAACAGAACGTGACTCGCCTCACATCGAAGGTTATCGTTCGAAGAGGTCGGTATCCGGGTTCGAAGAACAGGGAGAACGAATGAATTTCAGGAGGTTGACCGCCGTAGCGGTCATGTCGATCGCCGCAGTCGGAATCGCCGCCGGCACCGCAAACGCAGAGCCAGAAGCGCTCGTCGCCAACGGCGTCGATCACGGTGTGCCTTTCCACTCGATGTTGTCGAACGCCGGAAAATCCGTGACGACGACGGTAGACGCCGGCATGTTCGCGCTGAGCAGCGACAGCAACTCAGTCACGCTCGCGAACAATTCGGGCCAGGTAATTGCACAGATCCCGCTCGTGTACCAGTTTGCCGGTCAGTCCGTATCCGTTGCTCCCGCAATCGAATCGGCAGGAAAGACCCTCACTTTGACGCCGACGAACGCGGCAAACGCGCGTGCACAGGACATCACCTCGCAGCAGTGGTTCTTCAGCGAACTCAACCGCTCCTCGGGTGGTGCACTGGCCGGCGCAATTATCGGTGGGATCATCGGGTTCTTCTTCCTCGGCATCGGAGCCATCCCCGGCGCGTTGATCGGTGCGGGAATCGGCCTGGTCGTCGTCGGTGGACAGCCGTTGATCGATTCGGCATTCGCATACTTCGGCGGGCAACCGTGACAGCAGCTGGGTGCCATTGAAGGCACTCTTGCTCGGCGGTACCCCACAAGCGCGGGAGCTCGCCGAAACCTTTGTCAGCGAGCGAGGATTCGAGATCGTTTCCTCGCTCGCTGGCCGTATTCGAGAACCTCGGGTGCCCGAGGGCGAATTCCGCATCGGTGGTTTCGGCGGCGTGGACGGGTTGGAACGCTGGCTCACCGCTAACGACATCGACGTCATCGTCGACGCGTCCCATCCGTTCGCCGCCCGAATTACTGCCAATGCCGTTGCAGCGGCCCAGAAGCGGGATGTGCCGATTCTGATCGTTCGGCGCGCGCCGTGGACTGCAGTGACGGGTGATCGGTGGATTCAGGTCGAGTCGTTGCGAGCCGCTGCGGCGGCTGTGCCTGGACTAGGCGACAGGGTTTTCCTCACGATCGGCCGCCAAGGCGTCGGCGAGTTCGCGCACCTCGAGTCGACCTGGTTTCTGATCCGTTCGATCGACCCCCCGACCGCAGCGATGCCCGCCAACCACGAACTGCTGCTCGAGCGTGGGCCGTTCACCATCGAACACGAGACAGATCTCTTCGACCGCCATCGCATAGAGGTGCTGGTGACCAAGAACAGCGGCGGTGACGACACGGTCGCCAAGTTAACCGCCGCGCGTGCCGCCGGGCTCCCGGTTGTCATGATCGATCGACCGCCGCTACCCGCAGGTGTCGATGCCGTCGACACTGTTGCCCTCGCCGCGGACTGGCTGCGGCGTGTTCAGTGCGATGACGTCCGTACAGCAATGCGTTGACGGGCTTGCTTGACCTCTCGAATTTCGCCGGAGGCATTCATTGTTCTGACCAATATCCGAGCCGTCGTTCGATACACCCGTCGCTTGACCGGGTTGGGTTCGGAGAAACTCACGACCTTCTGCACGGGTGTCGGCATCATGTCCATGATCAGCCAGAAGAAGAAGTTGTGGAAAGGTCTCGCGAGGAGGGGTAACGGCGGCCGGATGTAGTCGATGTTGTCGACGTTGAGGGCGACGCTGTTGGCCGACGGCGAGGTCACCAGCACTTTCTGGCATTCGGCCTTTGTTTGCGGCAAATCGATTCCGCCGAGCGCTTCTCCGACTTTGGCGTATTCGCGGTAAAACTGGTCCAGCCGAGCACCTTTGAGCGGATTGGGATGATAGCGCTCGTGCGCCCCGGCGATCCCATCGACGACGGAGGCATACGTCCACCGAAAGAACTCTGGCTCATCTGCGTCGTAGGATTTCCCGTCAGGTCGGACACCCTTCACCGTGTGATGTATGGCTTTGACTGTCTTCGACAGCTCCTCCGCAGTTTCGGTCGATCCGTAGACCATCCCGGCAAAGAACGAGAAAGTTCGGCCGGCTCGGACCAGCGTCCCTTTACTCGAAAACGTGCCCGGAATGACCTTTCCGTACGCGTCCCTGCCGACAAGTTTGGAATGATCGAATACTGCGTACTGGATATCTTGATGAATGATGTCGATCATCGCGGTATTGACGAGCCCTAGAAATAACGTGGGCGTGTGGGTGTGGACGTACCAGGCTGCACTGTCCGGACCGAACCATCCTGGGTCTCCGGCCGGGACGTCGAATCGGGTCTTTTTGAAGTACTCGCTTCGGAAGAGGTCCCACACGAGATCCAAAGGATTCAGCAATCTTCGAGGATTGGCTCGAACCGATTTCTGTAGGGGAGATATGTCGGGTAGCCCGTCATCGAACATTCGATCGAGCGGATTCTGCATCAGCATTGCCGACCTCCATTGAGCTGCACCATTGCAACCTGGCACGAACGGTAGATCTGAGTTCCGCTCAGTTACAACTCAGTTCTCACGAGCCCCTCGCATATTGACCGGCGACTGACATATCACCAGGTCACAACCTATTGAATCGATCTCGAGAGTGCACGTCAAGGCCACATCAGCCAGTGTGCCGAGAACCAAGCTCATGTTATTTTCAAAAGCAAGTGTCAGAAGGGGAACCGCTCGCCCGCAATCGCCACGATATTGTCGATGAGAAGCTCTTTACTCAGGTGCGCAGGCCGATCGACAGCGATTCGCAGAGCTGCGTTCAGCACAAGACCCATTCCCAGGTAGATAATCGCGTCGGCTTCCGTCGCGCTGAGATCCGGCTTCCGCTGGAGCAAGGCGAATCGCGCGATGTGATGGAGCTGCCGTTCGATGGAGGGCAGCACATTGCTCTGAATCCCCATCGGCAATTCATGGACCACGGCGGTGATCACGCCACGGTGGCTTTCCAGAGCGTCGACCAGGCTCGAAAGGACATGGCGAATCGCTTCCTTCGGCTCCAACGTGCCTGCCGTGGTGACGGCCTCGACCAGCCGGACCATGACGTCGGCCTCGGATTTTTCCCGAAGAGCGACGACGATTTCGGCTTTGTCATTGAAGTAGCGGTAGATGGTTCCGATGCTCAGGTGCGCATGCTCAGCAATCTGATTCGTGGACATGTCGCGGTATCCGACCTGCGAAAGAAGATGAGCCGAGGAACTCAGGATCCGGTCAATTGTCTCCTCTGATCGCTTTTGAATCGGAATAGTACGCGTTGACCTGGGCATATAATCACCGATCTCCAAGTTATCCGAACGCATCAAAACTGAGTTGTAAGTGAGCCTTGCTCAACTCTAGCGTGGTTCATACGTGATCTGCGCTACATCGAGCGCAGCATCGAGAGGACCCGAAGCAATGACGCTGACCGATACGCCTCCATCGCCCGAAAGTCCATCGCCCGAGAGCGACGTCCACCCCTACGATCACTACTACAAGCCCGGGATGGCATTGCGGCCCGCGCCGCCACGCCTCCAGCCCGACCCGAAGTGGGAGATCCCGCGCAGGCGAGTGTCGCGCGAATGGCTGGCCGATCTTCCGAGTCCGCATGAAACGGACCTTGTGAAGCTCATGATCGACCACTTCTGGCAGGGCGATGAATTGATGGACGCCGTGGTGACCAGGTTCCGTGAGATCGGGATGGCACAGGGACGCGAGTTGCTCGACCGCGCACTCGACGACGGCATCGATTCGCTGGACGACCCACCCGCAGAGTTGGTGCGACTGTTTGCGAGCCTGGACAACCCGCCGTCGTGGCACGACCCCAAGGTGTGGGAACGGGGGCGTCGACTGTGGATTGATTGCTCGGCCGCAGGCAAGCTCGGCATGGGTATCCAGGATGCTATCGGCACCTTCGTGGGCGCCGAGGTTGCCTCCGCCACCGGCGCCACCGGCAGATTCGTCAACGACCCTATTCGGCGGAATCTGGAAACGATCAAGTGGTTCTACGGCGCCACTCTGCCCGGCGGAATGGAAAGGTACGCACCAGCATTCAAGGACACGGTGCGGGTACGACTCATGCACGCCCAGGTCCGCGCCGGCTTACGGCGCTCCTGGGGCAATGAGCAGTACAGCGAACACGGCAACCCGATATCCACGAGTACCACCATGGGCGCAGCGGTGACGTTCGCCATGCTTCCCATGGTGGTTGACCACAATCACGGCCGAAAGAAAACAATGGCCGAGATGGACGCGGTGATGCTGTATTGGTCCTACATCGCCTACGTGTTCGGCGTGACGCCGGACATTATTCCCACCAACGCAGTCGACGGCATCGCAATGGCGGACTACATGGTCCACACAGCCGGCGGGCCAAACGAGTGGACCGCGATCATGACCAATGCGGCCGCCGATGAATTGGCACGAATTCCCGGTGTCGCAGGCGCAATCATCCGAGCCTCGGTCGGACCCGTGATCGGCGTGATCGCCTACTACAGCGGCGAGCCGCTCGCTCGCGCGTTGGTCGCCAGCACTCCCTATCGGGATGTTCACGTTCAGCCGTGGAAAGCACTCACCGGCATAGCCGTAC
>JBBSKP010000279.1:0-5808 GCA_038256175.1 Mycobacteriales bacterium | reverse complement strand
GGGTCGGGTGCGCCGGTTGGCTCGGTGGTTGATCGGCGAGGGTGTTGGCCCGGAGTCGTTGGTGGCGTTGGGTATGCGGCGATCGTTGGATTTGGTTGTCGCGATGTATGCGGTCCTCGAGGCGGGCGCGGGTTATGTGCCCCTCGACCCCGATCACCCGGCGCAGCGCATAGAGCACATCCTGGATACGGCGAGGCCGGTGTGCATTCTGGTGACGGGACGCGAAGAGTTCCCTGACGGGGACGGGCTGCGCGTCGTCGATATCGATCAACTCGAGTTGGCGGCACTTTCCGGCGACGCGCTGGGCGAGGATGAGCGACTGGGATCCTTGACGCCACAGAACGCGGCGTATGTCATCTTCACCTCGGGTTCGACGGGCCGGCCCAAGGGTGTGGCGGTGCCGCATCGGTCAGTGGTGAATCAGGTGCTCTGGATTACCGACAGATTCGGCATCGGGTCGTCGGATGTGGTGCTGTTCAAGACACCTGCGACGTTCGATGTGTCAGTCTGGGAGCTCTTCGGGCCTCTCGCCGTCGGCGCTTCGATGGTCGTTGCCGCCCACGATGGCCATCGGGACCCTGCCTACCTTGCCCGCGTCATCACGTCGCACGGCGTCACGTTGACATCGTTCGTGCCTTCGATGTTGGAAGCATTCGCAACGAACGTGAGTGCGGGGGAAGTCGATTCGTTGCGTTCGGTGTTGATTGCCGGTGAAGCGCTTTCGTGGGACGTCGTGTCCAATCTGCGTCGGGTCGGCGCTGGAGTTGTCGCATACAATCTGTACGGTCCTACCGAGTTCGCCGTTCACGCAACCCATTACGAAATCGGCGCTGATGCGGCTGGCGCGGTGCCGATCGGTGCTCCCGTGTGGAATGCCCGCGCGCTGGTATTGGATGAGCGATTCCATCCGGTCCCGGCCGGGGTTGCAGGCGAGCTGTATCTCGCTGGAGCTCAGCTTGCGCGCGGTTACCAGTACCGGCCGGATTTGACGTCCGAACGATTCGTCGCGAATCCGTTCGACACGGCTGGGACGCGGATGTACCGCACCGGTGACTTGGTGCGCTGGAATGCGTCAGAAGAGCTGGAGTACCTGGGCCGCACCGATTTCCAGGTGAAGCTGCGTGGCCTTCGGATCGAACTAGGTGAGATCGAATCGACCTTGCGGGAGCACCGCTCCGTCGGGCAAGCCGTGGTTATCGTGCGCACCGACGCGCATGTGGGCGACCAATTGGTCGCGTATGTGGTCGCGGCGGCGGGCTCGGCTATCGATCAGACCGAGCTGAAAGCTTTCGTGTCGCAGCGCGTGCCGAGCTACATGGTTCCCGACTCGTTCATGGTGCTCGAGGAATTGCCGCTCAATTCATCGGGCAAGTTGGACCGCCGTGCCCTGCCGGCGCCGATTTTCGAAGCACGAGTATTCCGGGCACCGACAACACCGGTAGAGGAGATCGTCGCCGCTACGTTTGCGGATGTACTCGGCGTCGAGCGCGTCGGACTCGATGACGACTTCTTCGTTTTGGGCGGTAACTCGCTGGTAGCGACTCAGGTCGTTTCGCGACTCGGTGCGGCGCTCGATACCCAGGTATCGGTTCGGACCTTGTTCGAAGCATCCTCGGTTTCGGGTCTGGCGGCGCGGGTCGAGTCACACACCAGTTCTGGCGGACGCGCTGCGTTGGTTCGGCAAACGCGACCGGAGCGGGTTCCGTTGTCGCTTGCGCAGCAACGGATCTGGTTCTTGAACCGATTCGACACCGACTCGGCTGCAAACAACATTCCCGTCGCTGTTCGACTGTTCGGGAAGCTCGACCGCAACGCATTGAGTGCTGCGGTCAAGGACGTTCTCGTCCGGCACGAATCGTTGCGGACCATCTATCCCGAGGTCGACGGCGTCGGATACCAGACGATTGTCCCGGTTGCCGACCTCGATTTCGAGATCGACCTCGCGTCGGTCGATGCGGGTGCGGTCGTCGAGTCGGTCGTCGAGTCCGCGAGTGCGAGTTTCGATGTTACGGAAGAACTCTCGATTCGCGCGCGGCTGCTGCAGATAGCCGACGTCGAGCGTGTTCTCGTGCTGGTGTTCCATCACATCAGTGCGGATGGTTACTCGATCGGTCCCTTCGTCCGCGACGTCATGACGGCGTACGCCGCGCGACTCGAGGGTGAGGCGCCGACCTGGAAGCCGATCGAAGTGCAGTACCAGGACTACACGTTATGGCAGCGCGACGTGCTGGGCGTCGAGACCGATTCGGACTCTCTGATTTCGAGGCAGATCGACTTCTGGTCGACCACCCTGAGTGACCTTCCCGTGCAGATCGACATTCCTGCCGACAGGCCGCGCCCCGAAGTGGCAACCAACAGAGGGCGCACTGTCGACTTCGTGATCGAGCCCGATTTGGCCGAGGCGCTTTCCGATCTCGCACGTGCACACAGCGCCTCGTTGTTCATGGTGGTGCACTCTGCATTCGCCGTGTTGATTGCGCGATTGAGCGCCACGTCCGATGTCGCGATCGGCACGCCGATCGCGGGCCGTGGTGAGCAGGCGCTCGACGATCTGATCGGCATGTTCGTCAACACCCTCGTATTGCGTACGGAGGTCGATCCAGCTCAGAGTTTCGTTGCGATGTTGAAGACGGCGCGCGACACGGATCTGGCTGCATTCGCGAATGCCGACTTGCCGTTCGAACGCGTAGTGGAGGTGTTGAATCCACTTCGGTCCCAAGCACATCATCCGTTGTTCCAGGTGATGTTGACGTTTGAGAACGTGCTGAAGGGTGCTTTCTCGCTGGCCGGACTGGACGCTGAGGTCGTCGATTTCGACGCTGGAACCGCGAAGTTCGATCTGCAGCTGAGTATCGGTGAGCGGAGCGGCGAGGGTGGTCGGACCGAGCTGTCCGCGCACTTGACCTACGCAACCGATTTGTTCGACGAGGCGACGGTTACGTCGTTCGCCCGCCGGTTTGTGCGAGTTCTGGAGGCTGTCGCCACGGATCCGGGCATGGCGGTAGGTGACATCGAGCTACTGGATGCCGCGGAGCGTTCGCAGGTGTTGACGCAGTGGAATTCGGTGGGCGCCGATGTCGGTGCGGAGTCGACGTTGGTGTCGCTGTTCGACGGGGTGGTCGCGTCGTATGGGGATGCGGTTGCGGTGCGATTCGGCGCTGAGATTCTGACCTACCGTGAGCTCGACGAGCGGGCGAATCAGTTGGCACGGGTGTTGATCGGTGCCGGTGTAGGCCCGGAATCGCTTGTGGCGGTGGCATTACCGCGTTCGGCTGAGCTTATTGTCGCGTTGGTTGCGACGATGAAGGCTGGTGGCGGCTATCTGCCGGTGGATCCGACGTATCCGGCGGAGCGGATCGAGTATCTGTTGGCCGATGCGGCGCCGACATGTGTATTGACGTCGTCGGTAAGCGGTGTGGCCACGTCTCCAGACGTGCAGGTCCTCGAGATCGACCTGTTGGATCTGTCAGGTGTTGCGGGGAGCGTGATAACGGACGCGGAGCGCGTGGCGCCCTTGTTGCCGCAGCATTTGGCGTATGTGATTTACACGTCGGGGTCGACGGGTCGGCCCAAGGGCGTGTTGGTTCCGCATCGCAATGTGGTGAAGCTGTTTGCCAACACTCGGGGAGCGTTCGAATTCGACCAGACCGACGTGTGGACGATGTTCCACTCGTACGCCTTCGACTTCTCGGTGTGGGAACTGTGGGGTCCGCTGCTGCATGGCGGCACCCTGGTTGTTGTCGACTATTACACGTCCCGTTCGCCGGAGCAATTCCTGGAACTGCTTCGGAGCGAGCAGGTTACAGTGCTCAGCCAAACGCCCTCGGCGTTCTATCAGCTCGCCGAAGCGGAAAGGTACGCGGATCAGTCCGCGGCCGCGCTCGCGCTCCGCTACATCGTGTTCGGTGGCGAGGCACTCGAGTTGCGCAGGCTCACGGATTGGTATGGGCGGCACAGCGATAGCGCTCCGCGTCTGGTCAACATGTACGGAATCACCGAGACCACGGTGCATGTTTCCTACCGTGAACTGGATCGGATAACAGCGATCTCGGCGGCGAGCAGCATCGTCGGGCGGGCCATCGCGGGTCTGCGAGTCTATCTACTCGACTCGCGGCTGCGCCCGGTCCCGCCAGGTGTGCGGGGCGAAATGTACGTTGGCGGAGAACAGTTGGCGCGAGGTTACCTCGGGCAGCCGGCACTGACGGCTGGACGTTTCGTCGCGAACCCATTCGCCAACGGCGACCAGAAACTGCTGTACCGCTCCGGTGACCTCGCTCGCTGGAACCGTGACGGCGAATTGGAGTATCTCGGCCGGGCCGACGATCAGGTGAAGGTCCGCGGATTCCGCATCGAACTCGGCGAGATCGAAGCTGCCGTGCTCGCGCAGGAATCGGTCGGCCAGGTTGCGATCGTTGTCCGCGAGGACGCGCCAGGTGACCAACGGTTGGTCGCGTACATCGTTCCCGCCATCGGCGCCACCGTCACGCTCGATACGGTCCGAGATGGCGCCGCGCAAATGTTGCCGGCGTACATGGTGCCCACCGCGTTTATCGTCGTCGATGCCATTCCACTCACCGCAAACGGGAAGCTCGACCGTAAAGCCTTGCCTGCGCCCATGATTGAATCTCGTGAGTTCCGGGCGCCGACGACGCCAGTCGAGGAGATCGTCGCCGGCGCATTCGCCGACGTGTTGGGCGTCGGCAGGGTCGGCCTGGACGACGACTTCTTCGATCTCGGCGGCAACTCGCTGATCGCAACTCGGGTGATGTCCCGAATCGGTGCGGCATTGGAAACCCGCATACCTGTCCGAATGCTGTTCGAAGCGTCCTCGGTCAAGGACCTGGCCGCACGGATGGAATCGCACACCGGCGGACCTGGGCGTCCAGCGCTGACGGCGAAACCGCGACCGGAGCTCGTGCCGCTGTCGCTCGCGCAGCAGCGGATGTGGTTCCTCAACCAGTACGACACAGCGTCGTCGGCCTACAACGTGCCGATCGCTATCCGGCTATCGGGCGAACTCGACGTCGACGCACTGCAATCCGCGATCGCGGACATTGTTCGTCGGCATGAGGTGTTGCGCACTCGCTACCCGGAACACAACGGAACGCCGCACCAGGTGTTGGTTCCTGCCGAACAAGTGGTTGCGGACTTGACGCCCGTAACGGTGCGACTCGACGACCTGATCGGCACCGTCGCCGAATTCGTGTCTGCCGGCTTCGATGTCAGCGCAGCCGTCCCGCTTCGGGCGCGGTTGTTTGCCACCAGCGCAAGCGAATTCGCGTTGGTCGTTGTGGTCCACCACATCAGTACCGACGGATTCTCGATCGGGCCGTTGACGCGCGACCTGATGGTCGCGTACGCGGCACGTGTGCACGGCGAGTCGCCCTCCTGGGCGCCGCTCGACGTTCAGTACGCGGACTACGCCCTGTGGCAGCGGGATGCACTCGGCTCCGAAGACGATCCGGATTCGTTGATATCGCAGCAGGTCAGCTACTGGTCGTCTGCCCTGGCGGGGATTCCTGACGAACTCGACCTACCGGCCGACCGGCCGCGGCAGGCGGTCTCGTCGAACTTGGGTCGCACGACCGAGGTCACGATCGACAGCGATCTGCTCGCCGAACTGAATATGCGTGCTCGCGAACAGAACTCATCGTTGTTCATGGTTGTCCACAGTGCTCTCGCGGTTCTGCTGGCCCGCCTCAGCGGTTCGGACGATATTGCAATCGGGACGCCCGTTGCGGGGCGCGGCGAAGCTGCGCTCGACGAGTTGGTCGGAATGTTCGTCAACACACTCGTGCTGCGGACCGG
>JBBSKP010000278.1:0-5813 GCA_038256175.1 Mycobacteriales bacterium | reverse complement strand
GTAGCTGAGGAACTTCAGCAGCGGGTTGGACTTGTGCTCGGTGATCTCGTTCGGCCCGTACTGCGCCAACCGCTCGACCGCCTTGGCCGCACTCAGCCCGTCCGGTGAGTAACCCAGTTGTGTCTCGACGTCGGCCAGCGGTGCTGACTTCAAATCGGTATCCGGTTCGGCTGTGCTCGAAGCAGGCGACGTCGCGGCATGTGGGGTGTCGGTGCTCATGGCGTGCGGCTCGTATGTTGTGCGTCGACAGCCGGTCCGGGCCATGGGTGATTCGGATGTTCGCCCAGGGGACGACACCTCACGCTGTCGATCGGAAGATCTTGCGCAGGAGCCGGTTTCGGCGTCCACGAAGTGTCAGCGGTGATCATGGTGATTCCCGGGTGCGGTGGTCACCGACGTGTTCGGCCACGAGCGATTGCTCTGTGAGAGGCGGCTGCGGACAGCCACTCTCATGCCGGACTAGTTGAGCTTCCCAACCCCATCGACGCTACACGCCACGGGAGTGGCCTCCCGTGGTCGGGACTGCCTGGTCGTCGGTGACTTCTGGTGTTCCAGTGGACGTCGAGGTGGCGGCATCGTCGGCGGCGACGGTCACCCCACGATCCTCAGGGGCTGACGACAGAAAAGTCTGTGATGATTGCAGGCAATCCGCGAATTGTTGATCCGATGCTATCGGCGGCTGCGGTCGGAAATTCGAGGAGAGAGGCCGATCCGTTGGCGTTCGTGACGACATTCGGGTTGGCCTTGCTGGCAGCGGTGTTGTTGTCGAATCTGTCTGCGCGCAGCCCGCTGTCGACGTCGGGGATCTTCCTGTTCGCCGGACTCATCGCCGGCCCCCTGGTTCTCGACGCCGAACGGCTGGGGAGCGACACGGTTCGGGAGGTCGCATCGGTGACGTTGTTCGCGGTGTTGTTCGCCGACGGTCAGCGGGCACCGATCTCGCAACTGCGGAAACAGTGGGTTGATCCGACACGGGCACTGTTGATCGGGATGCCGTTGACCTTCGGCGTGGTCGCCGTGCTGGCTCATGTCCTGATCGGCCTCGATTGGACCACCTCCATGCTGATTGGCGCGATTCTCGCGCCGACCGACCCGGTGTTCGCCGCCGCTCTCGTCGGTCGTGACGATGTCGCCGCCCAGTTGCGCAGTCTGCTCAACATCGAGAGCGGCCTCAACGACGGCCTCGCTCTTCCGGTGGTGCTTGTCCTGATCGGGACACTCGGTGGCCAGGTCGACCAGAGCACGTCGCTGGGCGCGTTGCTGCTCGAGGTCGTGCTCGGGCTGGCGGTGGGAATTGCTGCGCCGCTCATCGGTGCACTGCTGGTACGCCTGCCGCTGCTCGGCGTCACCGCCCGGGCCCAGGCCGTCGGACCGCTGGCCGTCGCCATCCTGCTGTACGTGCTCACCGACGCGATGGGCGCGAATCCCTACATTGCGGCGTTCACCGCCGGGATCACGCTGGCGAGCGTGAGCCCCCGAGCATCGGCGTCGTTCGCGCCGGTCGGTGAGCTGACCAGCGAGCTGGCGAAGAACGCCGCGTTGCTGGCGTTCGGTGCGCTCATCACGCCGTCGCTGCTGGCCGACGTCGGTCCAGCCGGGTGGGTTTTCGCGGTACTTGTCCTCGCTATCGGCAGACCCATACCGGTGTTGGTGTCGTTGCTCGGGAGCGACCGTCTCGCGCGGAACGAGAGGCTGTCGGCGGCGTGGTTCGGGCCGAAGGGGTTCGCGAGTGTGGTCTACGGGCTACTGGTTCTCTCGTCGGGAGTCGACTCGGCCGCGAAGGTCTTCGCACTCGTCGCGGCACCGTCATCGTCTCGATCGCGCTGCACAGCGCCACCGACACGCCGGTCGCCGCGATGTTGCACGAGGAGCCGACCGAGGAGCCGGTCACGGGCGCCAGATGAGGATGTCGGTCACCGAACCGCGGTGATCGCCCGCCGTGCCTCGGCGATCTCACCACAGGTGAAGTCGATGGTGACCCGGTCGCCGTCGGAGGCCCGCTCGGCGGCCTCGATCAGCGCGAGGTGGCGTAACACCGCTTCGGCCACGTCGGGCTCGACGGCTGCGACGCCGATGCGTTTGGCCAGCATGATCGCTGCGGTCATCGCGACCGGTGCCTCGAGTGCATAGATGCGCACCGCATCGAAGATGTCGTCGATCAGTTCGCCCACCGGTATACGGGTGACGATGAGTCGAACGGTGTCGTCGGCGTCGACCCGGGCCAACCACGGAGTCGGTCGCCGAGCCATCGGGACCATGCCGGTCGCCAGCTCGCTGAGTGCGTTGTGCGCGGTGTACGGATCGTTGGTGCCGGGCGACAGCGCACGCACCGCCATCTCGACGAGTTGCTGCACGGCGAACTGGACATCGTGCAGCGGCGTCCGGGTATCGCCCAGATACACCGCCTTGCACACCTGTTCGGTGATGTCGGCGGCCTTGTTTGTGGGGGTGACCCGCACAAGGGGTTCCCCGGCGACCACGTGATCGCCAGGACGCACGACGATCTCGATCAGACACGAGTTGTTCGTTGCCGCCCTGAGCAAAACCTTCTCATCGACGTCGATCACGAAACCGGAGCCCTCGCTGGGAATCTGTTCGTACTCTCGGTCCGGGGGCATGGTGGGCCGCGCGTTGTCCGGGTGCTGCAGCGGATAGAGGGAATCGACGACCGCCACGAGTTCCGATCGAACGCGCGCCGAAAGTGTGGACACCTGAATGGATGTGGCGATGTGGTTGATGAAGTACACCAGGACCGCGACGTCGACGACGGCGAGGACCACCGCCACGTTGACCGCGATATCGGGAACGAACTGCCCGTCGTCGATCGTCTGCGCCCTGATCGACCTCAGCACCATCAGTGCGTACAGGAACGTCGCGCCGAACATGCCGAGGACGAACTGGTTGCCGCGATCGTTCATGAAGTTGCGCACCAGGCGTGGGCCGTAGGTGGAGCTCGCAGTGGCCAGCACCGAGACGGTGATGGAGAACGAGGTCGCAGCGACCGCCAACATCGATCCGCCGATGGCACCCAGGATGTCGCGGCTGCCGCTGGCGCCGACCCGATAGAGCAGCGTGCCCCAGATGCCGAGATCGGCGTCGTCGAGAACTCGATCGACGGTTATCAGTATCTGTGCCAGAACCAGCGCACCGATCCCCAACGCCATCGGCAGAAACCAGAAGACGTCGGCGAGCCGTGCCAATCTCATTCTCACCCGGTACCCCCTTCGGTGACGCTCTGCGGCGATGAGCACCATGGGGTCACACTAGCCAGTGGCGACCGCCCGAGGCGGGTTTGCATCACCGCGACGATCGGCATCATGGAACGGAGAAGTCATGCACGCGGTACTGCACGCGTTCAGCCTGACCGGGGCGATGGCCTGGAGCATTCTGTGGGCATTGGTGTTCGGGTTCACCCTGTCGGCGATCATCCAGGCGGTGGTGCGACGCTCGACCATCGTGCGCGCCCTCGGCGATAATCGGCCGCGAACACTGGCGGTGGCGGCGGGGTTCGGTATGGCCTCGTCGTCGTGTTCGTATGCGTCGGTTGCATTGGCCCGCTCACTGTTTCGTCGCGGGGCCGACTTCGCTGCGGCAATGGCATTCGAGATCGCCTCGACCAATCTCGTCATTGAACTCGGCGTCATCCTCGCGCTCTTGATGGGTTGGCAGTTCACACTTGCCGAGTTCGCCGCCGGGCCGATCATCATCGTGATCGTCGCGCTGCTTTTCCGGATTGTACTGCGCGCCAAGGTCCTTGATGCCGCAGCCGAACAGGCGGACAAGGCGCTGGCCGGGTCGATGGAAGGCCATGCGGCAATGGACATGTCGGCCGACGGAGAAGGCGAATTCGTGTCCCGCCTGTTCTCCGACCGCGGCGCCACCGCGGTGTCGAATGTCTTCGTGATGGAGTGGGCCGCGATCTGGAAGGACCTCGTCGGTGGTCTCCTGGTGGCGGGTGCCATCGGAGCGTGGGTCCCGGATCGGTTCTGGCAGGCACTGTTCCTCGAAGACAACGGCGTGCTCGCCGCCATCTGGGGCCCACTCATCGGTCCCATCGTCGGCGTGTTCAGCTTCGTGTGTTCGGTCGGCAATGTGCCGCTCGCCGTTGTTCTGTGGACCAGCGGCATCAGCTTCGGTGGGGTGATGGCGTTCATCTTTGCCGACCTCTTGATTCTGCCGATCCTCAATATTTATCGGAAGTACTACGGGATGGCCATGACGGTGCGGATAACGCTGGTCTTCTACGTTGCGATGGTCGCGACCGGCTACATCATCGAGATCGTCTTCACTCTGCTGCACTTGGTACCGGACTCCTCGGCGGCGCATCTCCCCGATTCGGGTATCTCGTGGAACTACACCACCTGGCTCAACATCGTCGCGCTGCTCCTGGCCGCGGCTCTGGTGATTCGATTCGTGCGGCAGGGAGGTGCGTCGATGCTGTCGATGATGGGCGGACAACCGGCGCAATCCGGGCCCGAGGGCCGCAGTGACGGCCTCACCGAGAGACGATGATGGCCGTCACGACGATCGCGGGTGTCTCAGCGCACACGGCCTGCCGACCAACCTTCGATCCGCGTAGGAGAGTTCGATGAGCGAACCGCTCACCTTCACCATCGGCCACCATCTACCATCTACGGAGGCTCCACTCAACCTCGGAAAGCGTCGGAGCGCAGGACTACTAGGCCTCTCGCGCTCGGATCGCGGTGGCCCCGACCGATGTCGAGGCGTGGACTGTCGGGCCCAATGGCGATGGTGAACTGGAACGCGAGGGTGAGCCGAAACGGGGTGTAGCGTCGGGGGTGCTGAGAATCTCAGCTCGTTCGGGACGAGTTCGGCTGTCCGCCGCAGAACTCGGGGAGCATCTGACTCCACGGCCCGTGCACGCCTGTGATCGTTTGCACATCAGGATCGCCATGACCGTTTCACAGAGTTTCTCAGCTCGATGGCCCCGCGCATGGTAATCGCCGGGCGTAAACGTGGCTTGCGGCGAATCATCCCGGTCTGTCATGTGCTGCAACGGATCTCGCTGCGAACCGTGACGATGCCGATCCCGTCGCAGGGCATCGTCATCCGCGACAACGCGGGCCCCCAACTCAAGGTCAAGGACACACCATGACGAGCACTGCTGCGATGCCAGGCGTCAGTTCGTTGGAACCTGAACTACTGCAACGGATGGACGCGTACTGGCGGGCGGCGAACTATCTGTCGGTCGGCCAGATCTATCTGTACGACAATCCGTTGCTGAGGCGGCCCCGCACACCAACCCCGGAGTGCAGCGTGATCTGGCGATGCCCGATTACCGCGCCCACGCTGTCGCGGTCGCCGCGCCGGGCAAGGTGGAAGCCGAGGACACCCGGGTGCTGGGCAGCTTTCTGCGAGATGTGATGGTACGCAACGACGATGCGCGCAACTTCCGACTCTTCGGGCCCGATGAGACCCTGTCCAACATGCTCGGTGCGGCCTTCGAGGTCACCGACCGCCAATGGGAGGCCAGGACCGTCGGAGGGGACGAGTCGCTCGCCCGCCAAGGACGCGTACTGGATTCGATGCTCAGCGAGCACCAAAGCCAAGGCTGGTTGGAAGGTTATCTGCTCACCGGTCGACACGGGATGTTCAACTGCTACGAGGCGTTCATCCACATCGTCGACTCGATGTTCAACCAGCATGCCAAATGGCTCAAAGTCACATCGCAGTTGCCGTGGCGCCGCGACATCGCCTCACTGAACTACCTTCTCGCGTCGCACGTGTGGCAGCAGGACCACAACGGGTTCACCCACCAGGACCCCGGCTTCCTCGACCACGTCGTGAACAAG
>JBBSKP010000277.1:0-5831 GCA_038256175.1 Mycobacteriales bacterium | reverse complement strand
GCTGCACGGTCGATGGCACGCAAAGCCGGCTCGCCGAGCATTCCCATCATCGGCATCGGCAATGGGCCCGGACTCTCCGGACCCTCCCACGCATCATGCCACTGTGAACGGAGCTGACGGCTGGGTTTGCCTGTGCGATAAATGGATCGGACCGTGTCGCGGGATGTGGCCGCCACCATTTTCTGCCGGAACGTCGCTGTTGTTTCCGCCTCCGGCGTCGCAAGCCACACCGAGCCGGTCCAAGCACCCGCTGCGCCCATGGCCATTGCCGCTGCCATCTGACGCCCGTTCATGATGCCGCCAGCGGCGAGTACCGGGACGTCCCGGATCGGCGCGATCGCCGCGAGCACTTCCGGAACGAGGACGAGAGTCGAAACCTCACCGCAGTGTCCGCCTGCCTCCGTCCCTTGCGCGACGAGGATGTCGACGCCTGCCCGTACCTGGCGAAGCGCGTGCTCCTTTGCGCCTACCAGGGCAGCGACGGGAACGTCGTGGCGACGAGCGCGATCGATCATCGACGGTGGCGCGATTCCGAGCGCGTTGGCTATCAGCCGGATCGGGTGTTCGAATGCCACGTCCATGAGTGCTTCACCGACCTCGTGAACGTAAGACGGCAAGTGCGTCGTCCGGCGCTGTTCCGGAACGGCAATGCCGTGATCGGACAGAATCCGGACCACGAAATCGCGATGCTCACGAGGAATCCGATCGACTAGCTCTTCGACGGTCACGCCCGCCTTCACCGGCTGATTTTCGGGGATCAGGATGTCGATGCCGTACGGTCGGCCGCCCGTGTTCGCGTCGAGCCATGTCAGCTCGACTTCCAGCGATTCCGGCGTGAAAGTAGCGCCGCCGAGCACTCCGAATCCGCCTGCGCGCGATACGGCAGCCACGACGTCGCGACAGTGGCTGAACGCAAACAGCGGAAAGTCGACTCCCACGAGCTCGGTCAGATCAGTGCTCATCCATCGAGTCTGACTCAGTGCGGACCGATCAGCACAGACTTGACGACTTTGGCTCTGGCAGTGCCGTTTTCGCGCCGAGCAACTCGTCGTTGTGCTGACCCGCTTCCGGTGGAAGCGTCACTCCGGCGGGCTGAAAGCTCTTGTACCGCGCTGGGGTACGGACCATCGTCACCGCATCATCCCCTTCGCCTAGTGTGACCCCGAGTTCGTTCTCGACGAATAGCTCGGTGGCGACGACTTGCTTCCAGCTGTGCGCCGGGACCGCCATCAGTCCTACCGCTTGGATCGCATCGACCCACTCACTTACCGTCTGCACCGACAGCGCGGCCTCGAGCGCTTCCCGCAGTTCGTGATAGTTGATCGCCCGTTCCGTCTGGCTCGCGAACCGCTTATCGACAGCCAGGTCAGGTCGCCCGAGAACCTCCGTCAGCTTGATCCAGTGCTTCGGAAGGTACGCACTGAGAACGACGTATCCGTCCTTGGCTTTGAACGCCTCCGACGGTTGAGCCGCGAACGCGACGGTATGGCGCTTCGGCTTCGCGCCGCGGTCGGCTGGGAGGGCATCGGCCTTCGAGGCCTGCTCGGTCGTCGGCTTGTTCAGATGCAGCATCAGTTGATTGGCCTGCAGACTCACTGCAACGTCGTACATCGCAATCTTGACGACATCGGCGACGCCGTGGCGTTCACGATTGAGCAGCGCAGCCAGGATCGCCTGGGCGAACACGTGTCCTGTTGCGCCGTCCACCAGCTGAAACGGAATGATCTGCGGGCCACCCACCTGGGACCGCAGCCCCGTCGTCATCCCGGCCTCCGCGGCGACGATCAGATCGATCCCCGGGCGATCCCCGTTCGGTCCGTTTGCGCCGTACGCCGACAAGCGGCCGTAGACGAGTTTCGGATTGCGGCGCTGAAGGTCCTCGGGACCGAGGCCGAGCCGCTCCATCACGCCGGGCCGGAAGGCTTCGATGACGACGTCGGCGCTGTCGGCCAGGTCGATAATCCGGGCAAGCTCACCGGGCTCACGAAGGTCGACCATCACCGACTTCTTCCCACGGTTGTTCGGTAGGAAGTAGGCCGCCAACGGTTTGCGCCCAGGGATCACCGACACAATTCGGCGCGCCGATTCCCCGCCGGGCGCCTCGATTTTGATCACCTCGGCCCCGAGGTCGGCTAACACCTGCCCTGCCAGCGGACCCGCAACGTTTTGGGTGAAGTCCAGCACCCGGAAGCCATCCAACGGCCTAGGTGCCACAGCGCATTCCATGAATGCCACCTCTCCCGCGCGCAGAATGGTACGAGCCATGTCATGCCCTACGGTCAACATAGCTGACCTATCGAGCCAGTCCAGCAGGCGACGCAAAGGAGCTTCACCTTGTCCGCGACCAACGAACACTCTGCCGTCCTATTCGAGCGCATCGGCCACGTCGCGCTCATCACCCTGAACCGGCCGGACGCCATGAACGCCGTCAATTCTGCGGTAGCTGCCGGCCTTGGAAACGCCCTCGCCGAACTGGCTGCCGACAAGGAACTCCGTGTCGGCGTGATCACCGGCGCTGGTCGCGCTTTCTGTGCGGGCGCGGATCTCAAAGCCCTCGCAAGCGGCGAGAACATCATGGATGTCGATCATCTCGAATGGGGCTTCGCGGGGTTCGTCAAACACTTCGTCGACAAACCAATCATCGCTGCGGTCAACGGATTTGCGCTCGGCGGCGGAACCGAGATCATCCTTGCCAGCGACCTTGCCGTTGTGAGCGATCAGGCGAAGCTCGGTCTGCCGAAGGTCAAGCGCGGGCTGGCAGCATTGGCCGGCGGACTGCTGCGGTTGCAGCGTCAGATTCCGCTGAAACTCGCCCTGGAGGTCGCGCTCACCGGCGATCCCGTCGACGCGGTTACCGCGCTCCGGTGGGGGCTTGTCAATCGCGTCGTCCCCACAGATCAGGTAGTCGATACGGCGCTCGAGCTCGCTGCCAAGATCGCCGCGAATGCCCCGCTGTCGGTACAGGCGAGCAAGCGCATCATCCATCGCGCGGCCGAATTCGGCTCCGAGTGGGACGACGACATTTGGCAGATGAACATGTTGGAATGCGGCCCCGTGCTGTTCAGCAAAGATGCGAAGGAAGGTCCGCGCGCATTCGCCGAGAAGCGCGAACCCCAGTGGCGTGGCGAATAGGTTCTTCAGTGGTACTCGTGCACCACTGCGTGCCCGAGGCCGCGCCCGATCATCCACTTGTTGACCGGAACGGTGACGACGAACGCCACCGCGAGCGAGAATGCCAGCGCACCCCAGAACAGTGCACTGCCCAGGCCTGCGTCCATTGCGCCGGGTACACCGACGATGATGGCGTTGTCGACGAGCTCCATGACCGCGATCGAGACGGTGTCGGCTGCGAGTGCAACCTTGACCGCTTGCCTGAATCCGACGCCGGCGCGAAGTACGCCGCGCATCGTCAGCGCATAGCCGAAGAAGAACGCGAGAGTCACGGAAAGGACAACCGTTGCCGCGTTGTGCAGTCCGAGACCGGTCCCGATAACCATCCCCAAGACCTCGCCGATCGCGCAGCCAGTGAGGCAGTGCAATGTGGCGGACGCCGCCATCGCCCAGCTACTGCTCGCGTGAACGAGATGTTCGGTCATTGCAGCCACCTTCCCTCGTGCATACCTATAGGGGGTACCAAAAGGGAACGTAGCACGACTGGCGCGTATACGCCAGGGGGGTATGCTTGAGGTTCAGGCGACGGGGCCGCCCACTTGCGGAAATGTGTCGCGCACCAAGGTGACCAGCACGTCGACCAGCAAAATCCGAACTTGTTCGCGAGTGAGCGAACCACGCGTAATCCATTCGCGCCCTGCGGCTTTCACCATCCCGCCGTACGTTCGGACCATCGCACGCAACTCCGCACTGTGGTCGGCGCCTGCGACACCGAGCAGCTCGAGCACTCGCTCGGCCGCTGCCGTATCGGCCTCGTCGAGAATGCGCTGGACCTCCGGATCGTCACCGATTCCTTCGGACCCGGTGACGGCGACCCATGTCTTGCCGTACTCCTCGATGGCGTTGAGCAGCCAATCGACGCCGACTTCGGCGCGATTCCGGATCGACCCGGTCGGCAACTTTCCCGAGCCCGCCGGTCCGAGTGTCACCATCTGGCGCACGACAACCAGATACAGGTCTCGCTTCGTACCGAAGTAGTGATTGATCAATCCACGCGCGACGCCGGCCTCTTTGGCCAGATCCGACGTCGATACAGCCGAGTACGGGCGGTCGCCGAACATTGCGATCGCGCACCGCAAGATCTGCTCACGACGCTCGTCGGGATCGAGCCGCCGTCGGCGGGGCGTTTCGGTAGTGCTCACGTTTCCACCTTTGCATGCCCGCCGACGACTAGCTGATCGACGCGCTACAGCCCGCGACCGATGAGTTCCTTCATGATCTCGTTGCTGCCCGCGAGAATCCGCAGGATGCGAGCACCCGTATAAATCTGCGAGATGGGGTACTCGGTCATGTACCCGTAGCCACCGAACAACTGCAAGCAGCGATCCGCGACGATACCCAGCTGCTCGGTGGTCCAGTACTTCGCCATTGCAGCGCCCTGGACATCGAGCTCGCCCGCCAGGTGTTTGGTGATGCAGTCGTCGAGGAATGTGCGCGCAATCCGGGCCGTTGTGGCGCACGCCGCAAGTTCGAACTTGGTGTTCTGCAGAGCAAACAGCGGCTTGCCGAACGCCTCCCGCCCCTTGGTGTATTCGACCGTCATTTCGACGGCGGATTCCATCATCGGGACCGCTATGACGGCCGTGATCAAGCGCTCCTGGACCAGCTGCTGCATCAACTGGATGAAGCCCTGCCCCTCGGCGTCGCCGAGCAAGTTGCCCGCGGGCACGCGAAGGCCATCGAAGAACAGTTCTGCGGTGTCGGCACCCTTGCCGCCGATCTTCGACAGCACCCGGCCGCGCTTGAAGCCGGGGGTGTCGTCGTTGACTTCGGCGACGATGAGCGACACGCCTGCGGCACCCTTGGTCGGGTCGGTTTTTGCCGCGATCACGATGACATCGCAGTTGAAGCCGTTGCTGATGAACGTTTTCGCTCCGGTGATGACATACTCGTCACCCTCGCGGACTGCGCGAGTCTGGATGTTCTGCAGGTCCGACCCGGTGCCGGGCTCGGTCATGGCGATCGAGAGGACGTATTCACCGCTCGCAGCCTTGGGAAGAATCCGCCGCTTCAGCTCCTCGGACCCGTAATGAAGGATGTACGGCGCGATGATCCCGCTGTGGACGCCGTTGCCCATCGAGCCCTCGCCACTGCGAGCCTGCTCCTCGATGATTGCCGCTTCATGAGCGAACGTGCCGCCGCCACCGCCGTACTCCTCGGGGATCATGGCGCACAGAAGGCCGAGCTCGCCTGCTCGGCGGTACAGATCGCGATCCGGGTATCCCTGAGCGATGTACTTTTCCTGATTCGGCACAACTTCTTTGGTGAAGAAGTTGCGCGCCAAATCGCGAACTGCCTCGACCTCGTCGTCACTCCAAGGGGCTCGAACCGACACGATGTTCCTCCATCCAGACACGCAACACTGCGCTGCATTACTTCCGGGCAGCGTATTGGCGACCTGTCAATAATGCAAGCAGGCCGGATCTGGATCAACCCGGTGCACCTCGAGCCGCCACGCCATACTTGTTTCATGACAGCCGCTAAGACAGTCGTCATCACCGGCGGGAACGGCGGGCTAGGCCCAATGCCGCGCAGTTAGCGTTGGTGGTTGGTTGTCAACCGTCGAGGATTTCGACGGTGATGGTGGTTGTGTAGTTGGTGCGGTCGGTGGGGCCTTTGGCTCGGTGTTTGGAGATGGCGCGTTTGACCACTCGAGGGCT
>JBBSKP010000276.1:0-5838 GCA_038256175.1 Mycobacteriales bacterium | reverse complement strand
GCGATCACCGCCGAGTTCTCCCGGATCGCCGCAGGCAGATCGTCGGCGATCTTCTTGCCGAACTCGAGCACCACGATGCGGTCGGTGACGCCCATGACAAGTCGCATGTCGTGTTCGATCAGCAGCACGGTGAACCCGTCGTCACGGATCTTGCGAATCAAGTCCATCAACGCGGACTTCTCGCTCGGGTTGAAGCCTGCGGCGGGTTCGTCGAGGCACAGCAACTTCGGCTCGGTTGCCAATGCGCGGGCAATCTCGAGTCGACGTTGATCGCCGTACGAGAGGTTGCGCGCCTTCTCGACGGCACGCGGTGCGATGCCGACGAACTCGAGCAGTGCCATCCCGCGTTCGATGGCGTCATGTTCTTCGCGCCGATGCCGCGGGGTCCGGAAAATCGCGCCTGGCACCGAGGTTCGGTGCCGTGCGTCGGTGCCGACGACGACGTTCTCCAGCGCCGTCATCTCCCCGAACAGCCGGATGTTCTGGAATGTCCGGGCAATTCCGAGCCGGGTGATCGCATTGCGCTTGGTCTTCGTCAACGGTTTGCCGTCGAAGTACACGGTCCCGCCCGACGGCCGGTAGACCCCGGTGATCGCGTTGAAACAGGTCGTCTTACCTGCGCCGTTCGGACCGATCAAGCCCAGAATCTCACCGCGACGGATTTCGAAGCTCACCGCATCCAACGCCGTTAGGCCGCCGAACTTGACGGTCAGATCCTCGGTGCGCAGCAGTGCCTCCCCGACCTCGGTCGCAATCTCGCGACTCGGGGCGACTACTTCCGCGACGGCCTCAGGATCCGCGAGCACAGGATCGATCGCGGCCACGTCGACGACTCCCGCGCTCTCGACCTTGACCTCAGCGGTCAGATCGGCGGCCATGTCTTCGTTTCCGAACAGCGCATCGCCGGCGCCCGGTGTCGTCATTTCTCGAGTCCAATCGCGGGGCTCGGCTTGCGCACGGCTTGGTAGACCTGCCTGCCGTAGGCCAGCAGTTTCTGCCGCACTGGGAACAACCCTTGCGGCCTGAAGATCATCAGCACGACGAGCGCGATGCCGAAGAAGAGGTACTTGTAGTCGCCCAGGGATTGACCGCCGACCTCCACTGACATGAACCGGTTGGGTAGGTAGACGATCAAGAAGGCACCCACGATCACGCCGAGCTTGTTGCCCTGCCCGCCGATCACCACCGCGCACAGGAACAGCATCGAGTTGATGATGTTGAACCCAGTCGGATTGATGAACTGCACCTGGCCGGCGTACAGCGCGCCCGACATACCGCCGATCGCCGCTCCGATGGTGAACGCCCACAGCTTGAACTTGAATGTCGGCACACCCATGATCTCGGCGGCGTCCTCGTCCTCGCGGATCGCGACCCAGGCGCGACCGACGCGGCTTCGTTCCAAGTTGCCGACCAGCAGCAACACCAGGATCACCAGAATCATGCCGACCCAGAACCACCACACGCCCGAATTCGCGCGGTCGGTGATGTTGCCCGACGAGAACACACCGTTCGGGTTCTTCTCCGACTCGAACAGGTGCGGGTACTGGATCTGTGACAACCCGAGACTGCCGTTGGTGACGTCCTGCAGGTTGTCGGCGAGCAGCCTGACGATCTCACCGAACCCGAGTGTGACGATGGCCAGATAGTCGCCCCGCAGCCGCAGCGTCGGGGTTCCGAGAATCACGCCCGACATCGCCGTGATGGCCGCCGCAAGTGGCAGACAACCGAGCCATGCCCAGTCGCCACTCAGGAAGCCGTCCGTCTGGTTCCACGGACTGTTCGGGCTCGTCAGAAGTCCGACTGTGTAGGCACCGACCGCATAGAAGCCGACGTAGCCGAGATCGAGCAACCCGGCCTGACCGACGACGACGTTCAGGCCGATCGCGATCAGGGCATACATCGCGAATTGCGCCATCACGCCGGAGAACGACGTGCCCGGAGTATCGAGCAGCGGCGGCGGGAACATCGGGATGATCGCAATCAAGGCGAGAAATGGGATGCCGACCAGCCACTGCATCGGCCGCGCAAGCCCGCCCCACCACGTGCGGAGGGCATCGCCGACGCCATGCTTCGGACGTTCGGGAACAGTGGGCAGCTCGATCGGATCCGGAGCGGTCGGTTCCTGTGGCGTCGGTTCTTTGGACAAGTTCGTCATACGCGCGCCTTCCCGAGGCTCTCACCGAGAATGCCGGTGGGGCGGAACATCAGCACGAGCACCAGCACCACGAAGGCCACGACGTCGCGCCACTCGGTACCGAAGAGGATCTGGCCGTACATTTCGAGGACGCCGAGCAGTAGACCACCCAGCAACGCTCCCCTGAGGTTGCCGATCCCGCCGAGCACAGCGGCGCTGAAAGCTTTGATACCCAGAATGAATCCGCCGGAGAAGATGATTCCCGACGGAATCTTGAGCGTGTAGAGCAATGCTGCCGCGCCGGCGAGGACACCGCCGATCAGGAACGTCAGCATGATGACGCGTTCGCGCGACACACCCATCAACGTTGCCGTTGTGGGGTCCTGCGCGACGGCGCGGATACCGCGGCCGAACTTGGTCCGGTTGATTAGGATTTCGGTGACCAGCGCCAGGATCAAGGCCGAGATGACGATGATCAGCGTCAGGTTGGTGACCGTTCCCGAGAAGATGTCGAACTGAGCTTTCGGATCGACAAGCTTGATCGGCTGCTGAGCATTGGTGCCCCCCAACCCATCCCAGAACTTCGGCAGTACGAAGTGCACGAATTCCTGGATGACGAACGACATTCCGATTGCGGTGATCAAGAAAACGAGCGGCTTGGCCCCGCGCTTTCGCAACGGCCGATACGCGACTCGTTCCAGACCCACCGCGGCGCCACCGGCGACCGCCATGCCGACCAACGAGGCGAGCCCGAGGAACACCACCGTCATCACGACGCCCTCGGAGTAGGTGTTGCCGCTCGGCGAGAAACCCAGCAGCTGCAGGCCGACGTACTGGCCGAACATCCCGAGCATGAATATTTCCGAATGAGCGAAGTTGATCAGTCTGAGCACGCCGTAGACCAAGGTGTAGCCGACTGCGACAAGGGCATAGATGGCGCCGTAGCTGAGCCCGTCGATCGTCAGCTGCCAGAAGTTGTCGACAACCCCTTGCACGTTGAAGTCGATCGATCCGGCGGCATGCACCGAGGTGGCATCAGCCAGCATAGTTGCGATCATGCGTGCTCTTTCGCACTAGAGACAAATCGCGTACGGGGGCCGATTGACGACCCCCGCACGCGCTGTCATTGCGGTCTAAGTGAAGTGCTTACTGAACCTTGTAGATCCAGATCAGAGCGGTGGAGAGTTCGCCCTCAGGAGTCCACTGGTAGTGGCGGGCGAGCCCGTCACCACTGTAGTTCCGGACGTAGTCGAGCAACTCCGCCCGCGTGACGTTGCCGGAGTCGATGCCCTTCAGCAAGATGGTGGTGAGGTCGTATGCCTCGACCGAGTAGACGCCAGGCGCCTGCCCGTTGAGTGCCTTGTATTCCGTGGCGAACTTGTCCGGGGCCGGTCCGCAAGGGCAGGACAGGATTGCGCCCTTGGACGAGTCGCCAGCCTGTGAAACGAACTGCGGGTCGTTTACGCCGTCTGCGGAAACGAAGTCCGCGTCGACGCCTGCCGACTTCAGCTGCTGGACGAACGGAGCAGCCTCGGAGTAGTAACCCGAGTAGAAGATCGCATCAGGCTTTGCGGCGCCGACCTTGGTCACGGTCGCCGAGAAGTCCTTGTCACCCTTCTTGACGCTTGCTGCGCAGCTTTCGTCGGCTGCCGAGCCCAGCGCCTCGATGACCGACGTGGCCAGACCTGTGCCGTAGTCGGTGTTGTCCTGGACGACGCAGATCTTTTTGTACCCCGCCGAACCGGTCATGTAATTGGCGACTGCGGGGCCCTGGATGTCGTCGTTGGCAAGACCGCGGAAGAAGGTCTTCCAGCCATTCTTTGTCAACGTGGCATTGGTTGCGGAGGACGAGGTCGACACAAGTCCGGCGTCGCTGAAGATCTGACCCGTGGCCTTCGTCTCGCCGGAAAACGCCGGACCAACCAGGCCGATGATCGACGTGTCGGAGATGATGTTCGGCGCAACCTGGGTGGCCTTCTGCGGATCACCCTCGGTGTCGAACTGCTTGAGCCCAACCTGGCAATCCGGGTTCGCCTTGTTGTGCTGATCGAGCGCCAGCTTCACTCCGTTGATGATGTTGATGCCGAGTGCGGCATCAGCACCGGTCAGGGCGCCAGCCATCGCCAGGGAAACCGGCGCGCACTTCGCTTTGCCGTCGCCAGCAGGATTCGCGGCGTTCGACGAGTCGGTAGCAGCAACTTCTTTGCCTTCGGTGTCCACTTGCACCTGCGCCTCGATGACAAGGTCCGTCGATGCTGCCGACGAACTACCTGACGCCCCGGTGCTGCCGGACGAGCCATTGTCGGTCGACTTGTCGCTACAACCCGCCAACGCCAGCGCGGCCGCGACTCCTATGACCAACGCGCCCCTCGCTGTACGACGATGCACGTTCCACCTCCGAGTTCTGTGCGCCCCGGTCGAAACCGGAGGAGCCGACTACGCCAGCCAGCCCGGAGAGAACATATCCTCGCTGGGTTACCTACGCATCACATTGGGCTCAAATCGGTCACATCGGCCAGGGCGGACAACCATCTGACCAGGGCTGTTTCGAGCGGAATATCCGTTCTCGCGGGTCAGTCCTTCGCCAGGCTCTCCAGCACAACCTCGGCGACGGCCTTCATCGTCGTACGACGATCCATGGCGGTGCGCTGAATCCATTTGAATGCCTGCGGTTCCGACAATCCCTGTGTCTTCATCAGAACGCCCTTGGCCCGCTCGACGAGCTTGCGAGTTTCGAGACGATCGGAAAGATCGGCAACCTCGTGCTCCAACGCCTTGATTTCGGAGAACCTGCTCGCGGCCAATTCGATCGCGGGAACGAGGTCCGACTTGGAGAACGGCTTCACCAGGTATGCCATCGCGCCGGCGTCGCGAGCACGCTCCACGAGATCGCGCTGGCTGAATGCGGTCAAGATCACAACGGGCGCTATCCGCTTCGCTGCGATTTCTGCAGCGGCGTCTATCCCATCGCGGCGTGGCATCTTCACATCCATGATGACCAGGTCAGGCTTGTGCTCGATCGAAAGATCGACTGCCTGCTGACCGTCGCCGGCCTCACCGACAACGTCGTAGCCCTCTTCACGGAGCATTTCGACCAGGTCCATCCGGATCAACGTCTCGTCCTCGGCCACGACGACGCGACGTGGCCCTTTACCCCCGGATGCTGGAGCGCTCATCTGAATAGTCCCCTCTAGTTCGACAACACGGGACAACGCCCGAGTGACACGAAGGGTACCGGTGCTTGACCCCTGCGTCCCATTCTCTAGAGTGGTGTCTCGCGCCACGGTCTCCGGACCGACCGATACGCCCTCGTATCCCAATTGGCAGAGGAAACGGATTCAAAACCCGTCCAGTGTGAGTTCGAGTCTCACCGAGGGCACCATGTCACCGCAGGTCAGACCAGATTTTCGCTCCTGACGAGATGTTCCCAGGAGCATTCCGTCCGCAGAGCGTCCGCAGGAGATTTGACGCACACGCGCGTGCCGCTTATTCCGACTTGCGCTGATTCACGAGCGAGGTGGTCCAAGCCATCACCCCGCAAGTCCTAGAAATTGATGAATGAATCGGGTGCGGCTCTTCTGGAGTGACGTCAGGCGGCTCGGGGGATCGTGCCGTTGAGGTAGCGGGATTCGTGGATGCGGTGTCGTTCCTGGTCGAGGTGGAAGTTCCAGTATTTGTCGAGGTCGCCGTTGCTGTGTAGGGCG
>JBBSKP010000275.1:0-5897 GCA_038256175.1 Mycobacteriales bacterium | reverse complement strand
TGTGATGACAGTTTCACAGAGTTACGGCGGCCATAGCGATAGGGAAACGCCCGGACCCATTCCGAACCCGGAAGCTAAGCCTGTCAGCGCCGATGGTACTGCACCCGCCAGGGTGTGGGAGAGTAGGACACCGCCGAACATAATTTAAACGAAGGCCCCCAACAATGTTGGGGGCCTTCGTCATTTCTGGAGTTATGCCGAACCAATAGCAGAGAATGCCGGCGGTTCCGATGGAGAGATCACCCATCGCGTTCTCGAACTGAAGAGCCACCTCTCCGCGCGGCGTAGCCGATCATTTCCGCACAACTCAGTCGATGGGCGTCGCCAAACGGGTCGGCTGTGAGCGTCCGCGCAGCGTGACCGCGTCGTTGAGGTCCCAGTGCTGTGCTTCGGCGGGATTGGCGGCCGCTACGGCCCGTTCGGAGGCGAGGACGAGGCCCGGAGCTGACTTGGCAAGCTCGCAAAGCCGGGATGCTTCGTTGACCGGATCGCCGATGACGGTGTACTCGAAACGTTCTCGGGCACCGATGTTTCCGGCGACCGCAATGCCGTAGGCGACACCGATCGCCGCATCACAGTCGGGCACGTCCAATCGCAGTCTGCGGCCGACTACCCGCGCTGTTGCGAGCGCGTCACCCGCGGGATCCTCCGCGTCGACGGGTGCGCCGAAGATGGCAAGTGCGGCATCACCTTCGAACTTGTTGATGATCCCGCCGTGCTTGTCCACTTCGTCGACCACGACATCAAAGAATTTGTTGAGCAGGTTGACGACCTCGCGTGGCGGCGTGGTTGCGGCCAACCGCGTCGACCCGATGATGTCGATGAAAAAGACTGCGACAGTTCGCTCTTCGCCGCCGAGTTCTGGATTTCGGCGCAAGGCGGCCTCGGCCACTTCATGTCCGACGTGCCGGCCGAACATGTCGCGGATTCGTTCGCGTTCGCGCAGGCCCTCGGCCATCCGGTTGAAGCCGCTCTGCAGCTCGCCGAGTTCGGTGCCGTCGTACACGACGACCAGCTCGTCTCCCTCGCCGCGTTCGATCTTCCCCATCGCCCGGATAACCGAGCGGATGGGGTCCAGCGTCAGTCGGGAACCGAGTGTCGCGAGGGAGGACCCGAACACCAGCGTTATTCCGCCGAGCCCAAGGATGGTCACACAGAGCTGGGTGGTTGTGACGGGGCGGACGAAGGAGAAGATTGCGACGATCATCAACCCGGCGACTGGAACCCCTGTTCCCAGAACCCAGGCAAGCAAGGCTCGCCTTGTAATGCCTGCGATACGGATGCGCCTCGGATCGCCTTGCGCGAGGGCGCGAGCGGCGACAGAGCGAAGAGCGAACTCACTCAGGAGGTAACCGAAGGCGCATACCGTCACGCCGGCGAATCCAATGGTGAAGGCAACTTTCGGAATGGTATTCGGATCGATGATTCCGAAGGTGATCGTGATGGCAGCTGTGCCCCCGCTCCACAGCACCGCCTGTACGGCCGTCAGCCGCCAGGGCATCGCCAGTGCGGCCACTTGCTCTTGGCGCGTAGGGATGCGGTCTTCCAGCGCCCAACGCAGTCCATGTATGCCGATCTTTGTGCCCCACACGACGCCGACCAGCATCGCGAACGCTACGTAGACAGGAATCACGATCGCGCTTGCCGGCAGGAATCGTTCCTCCAAGACGTTTGGACCCGGAATCACGACGGTGATGAGCACACCGACGACAAGAGCTCCGACCGTGTTTGCCACGACAAGGAAGGTCGTCAGCAGGATCTGGACCCGAATTCGGCGCACTTGCAACGATTCGTTTGGCATGCCGAGCAGGCGGGAGCCCAGTGGCGCTTCCGCTGGGAAGATTCGAAGGCGAGGGATTCGCGGCATGGTCGTTCGAGGGTATCTGTCGGCACTGCCTTAGGGTGGCTTAGTGCGCCTTGTGATTGCCCATTGCGAAGTCAACTATGTCGGCAGGTTGACCGCCCATCTCCCGAAGGCTCGACGCCTGTTGTTGATCAAGGCGGACGGCTCTGTTCTCGTTCATTCCGACGGTGGTTCCTACAAGCCGCTGAACTGGATGAGCCCGCCGTGCTGGCTCGAGGATCGAACGGAGGAGGGGAGCGACGGTGCACTCTGGGTGGTGAGCAACAAAGCGGGAGAAGAACTTCGCATCTCGATCGATGAGATAGAGCACGACTCGCACCACGAGCTCGGGATCGATCCGGGACTGGTGAAGGACGGCGTAGAGGCTCATCTGCAGAAGCTTCTTGCCGAGCACGTCGAAACGCTCGGCGCCGGTTATACATTGGTGCGTCGCGAATTTCCTACAGCCATCGGACCGGTAGACCTGTTGTGCCGCAACGCAGACGGCGGCAGTGTCGCTGTCGAAATCAAACGACGTGGCGACATCGACGGGGTTGAACAGCTCACGCGGTATCTGGAATTGCTGAACCGCGATCCGTTGCTCGCACCGGTCAGCGGAGTCTTTGCCGCACAACAGATCAAGCCACAGGCACGCACGCTGGCCACCGACCGCGGTATCCGATGCCTGACGCTGGATTACGACGGACTGCGCGGGACGGAAAGCACGGAGTTCAGACTCTTTTAGACTGGGGGAGTGCCCCGCCGTAAACCCAAACGTGTGCAACACCCCTCGCCACCGGCGAACGGGGCGTCACTGCGCCGTGTCGAGAGCGGCCCGGCGGCGAACGACGGCCAATATATCGTTGCGCCGATCGCCGGGTCGCGCGCGACCAAGACCTACCGTTGCCCCGGCTGTGATCACGAAATCCGTCCCGGTGTAGCGCATCTCGTTGCGTATCCCAGCGACGAGATCGGCGGCGCCGAAGAACGCCGCCATTGGCACACAGGCTGCTGGTCAGGCCGTGGAACGCGCGGTCTGACCCGTCGTTGGTCCTGAAGACAGGTCGTCGTCGCCTTCGTCGTCGTCGGTCTCGGGCAGTTCCTGAGTTGGCAATTCCTGAGTGGACGATGCCGTCGAGGGCCCCTGGGGCCGGTCGGCCGCCGCCGCGTCGAGGAGTTCGCTCTCGCGATTGACGGATGCGAGCATGGCAGGCACGGAATCGAGCTGACCGCGGATACCGAGCAGCTGCGCAAGCACGCGCCCTCGCAGGACGCGCAGCTCTTCCGCGAGTTCCTTCGCATGGGCAATGCGCCGCTCGGACTGCTGCGTAGCCGATTGCAGGCGGCGTTGTGCCTCCTCGGAAGCATCCTTGAGGCGCTGCGCGGCTTCTGCCTTGCTCGACGAGTCCAGCTGCTCGATCGCCCGCGTGACCTTCGTGCGACGTTCGGTCATCGTCACTTCGAAGTCTTGCTGAACCGTCTTGCGCTTCGCGTCGGCCGCGGCGCTGAGTCGGTCGGCCTCGGCCTGTGCTGCTTCGACGATCCGCGCAGCCTCGGTACGAGCCCGAGCCATCGTCTGTTCGTACTCGGTTTCGAGGGCGCTGCGCCGGTCTTCGAGTTCCGCAACCAACGTTTCGTGCTTGCCGCGCAACTGGGTCGCGTCCTGCTCCGCAATCGACCGGACTTCCGCAGCCTCGGCAATGGCCATGGCTCGGACTTCCGACGCTTCGTCGGACGCGAGGCGCAGCATTCGCGAAATGCGGTCGCTCATGCCTTCGGCGGTGGTCGGCGGAACCGACAAGCGATCGATGTCCTTGCGCAACTCGTCGATCTCGTCGCGCGCGTCTTCGAGCTGATTCGCGAGGTTGCGCGCCTGAGCGGCCGCAGCATCACGATCGGTGGCCGTTACGCGTAACTCCGCATCGAATCTGTCGAAGTAGTTGCGGACCTCGTCGCGGTCAAATCCCTTGCGTACGAGAGTGAAGGGAAGTGCGGTCGCATGTGGGTCGTGCTCTTGAGGCATGGGATAAACCTACCGTTCGCGCGAGGGGTGTGTCGCCCGTCAATCGAGTGTCAATGCGCTGAGTTGGCAGCCGGCTCGACGAGCTCGACAAGAACGCCGCCGGCGTCCTTGGGATGGATGAAGTTGATCCGCGAGTCCGCGGTGCCGCGGCGCGGCTCGTCGTAAAGCAACCGCACGCCGCGATCGCGGAGTTCGATCGACACAGCGTCGAGATCGGTGACGCGGTAGGCCAACTGTTGCAGGCCCGGGCCCTGGCGACCGATGAACTTGGCGATCGTGGATTCCTCGTTGAGCGGGGCGAGGACCTGGAGCAGCGTCCCGTCGGGACTGGCGCCCGGCAACGAGAGCATGGCCTCGTGAACTCCCTGGCTCTCGTTCACCTCGCGGTGAATCTCGATCATGCCGAGGTTCTCGGAATACCAGGCAATAGCGGTGTCGAGATCGGGGACGGCAATGCCGACGTGGTCGATTGCGGTGACGTAACCGGACGCCACAGCGGCCGCAAGTCCGTTCGGGGCAGATTGGGTCATAGCAAAACGGTAGCGCTAACGTGGACCTAGTTCGCGCCGGGTGGTTCCCTATACCCGGCACTATCGATTTCGGAGGCCATCGTGACCAGTTCTGTCATCGTCTCGGGTGCACGTACCCCAATCGGGAGGCTTCTCGGTGGCCTCAAGGACTTCACGGGCGCTGAGCTGGGCGGCTTTGCGATCAAGGCTGCGCTCGAGAAGAGCGGGGTCGCTCCGGAGCAGGTCGAGTACGTGATCATGGGCCAGGTCCTCACCGCGGGCGCCGGCCAGATTCCCGCGCGCCAGGCCGCGGTGGCCGCAGGCATTCCGATGGATGTGCCGGCGTTGACCATCAACAAGGTCTGCTTGTCCGGCGTCGACGCAATCGCGCTCGCTGACCAGCTGATTCGTGCCGGCGAGTTCGAGATCGTCGTTGCAGGCGGTCAGGAATCGATGACCAAGGCACCCCACATGCTGGAGAAGAGCCGCGAGGGCTTCAAGTACGGCGACGTGACCTTGCGTGATCACATGGCATTCGACGGTCTCTACGACATTTTCACCGATCAGGCCATGGGAAACCTCACGGAGACCCGCAATGCGACCGACGCGTCGCCGATCAGTCGCGAGGAGCAGGACGCCTTCGCAGCCGCCTCGCACCAGCGCGCCGCGCTCGCATGGAAGAACGGTGTGTTCGACGACGAGGTCGTCTCCGTTGCGGTGCCGCAACGTAAGGGCGATCCCGTGATTTTCGCCACAGACGAGGGGATCCGGGCAGACACGACCGTCGAATCGCTCGGCAAGTTGCGCCCCGCATTCAGCAAGGACGGCACGGTTACGGCCGGGTCCGCGTCGCAGATCTCCGACGGCGCCGCAGCCGTCGTCGTGATGAGCAAGGCAAAGGCGGAGGAGTTGGGGCTGACCTGGCTCGCCGAGATCGGTGCGCACGGCGTCGTCGCAGGCCCGGACTCGTCGCTGCAATCTCAGCCTGCACGCGCGATCGCGAAGGCGTGTGCGCGCGAAGGAATCTCGCCGACCGATCTCGACGTCATCGAAATCAACGAGGCTTTCGCAGCCGTGGGCATCGCGTCGACCCGAGAATTGGGCATAGACCCGGAGAAGGTCAACGTCAACGGCGGTGCGATCGCCATCGGTCATCCGCTCGGAATGTCGGGTGCCCGCATCGCTCTGCACGTCGCGCTCGAACTGAAACGACGTGGTGGCGGGGTCGGAGCCGCAGCGTTGTGCGGCGGCGGCGGTCAGGGTGACGCGTTGATCGTCCGAGTTCCGAAGGGCTGACAAGTCGACTACAGGTTGTCGTAGACCGTCGGGCACAATGGTCGCCATGGGTAAATTCTTCGACGTGTCGACGCCAGCGAAGCGCTTCAGGCTGGTTGCGTACTGGGAGGCTGTCACGTGGGCAGCTCTCCTGGTCGCGATGTTCTTCAAATGGGTACTCGGCCACGAAGAGGCCGTCAGAATTCCCGGCATGGTCCACGGGATCGCCGGGTTCATGCTCTTCATC
>JBBSKP010000274.1:0-5905 GCA_038256175.1 Mycobacteriales bacterium | reverse complement strand
GCAGCGCCCCTCGACAGGCTCCCAGGGTTCAAACTCACGACCGGCCTCGACCGGACCAAAGTCCTTCGACCTCGCAAGACGACCACACCCCATTTTCACCCCGGCAGGGGCGCACGCAAGGGCATCATCAACTCACGAGGTACGTGCGGCAGAGTTAGCCCCTGTGCAACTCTTGATGATCCGCCACGCGCTGCCGCTCCGAGTAGAGAACTCGGCTGAGGGCGCCGATCCCGGTCTTGCCGAAATAGGTCTGCAGCAAGCCGATCGCGTCCCGGCGGCGATTGCACGGCACCAGATTGTTCGCGTCGTGAGTAGCCCGCAAGCGCGCGCCCGGCAAACAGCCGAGCCCACGGCGACCAAGCTGGGCTTGACGGTGGACATCGAACCTGGTCTCGCCGAGTACGACTACGGTCTGCCCTTCTACATCCCGATCGAGCAGGCCAAGCACGATTTCGTCGAAGCCTACGAGCGCATCAAGGGTGGTGAGCTACCCGAGTTCGTGGACCCCGCCGCGTTCAAGGGCCGGGTGATCGACGCGGTGCAATCGATCGTCGCTTCCACAGACCACACTGACACCGTGGTGGTCTTCGCTCACGGCGGCGTCGTCAACTCCTATCTGCAGGACGTACTCGGCACCGCCAAGACGCTCGCATTTCCGATCGACTACTGCTCCGTGACCCGGATCCTGTTCTCGCGCAGCGGCCGTCGTACCGTCGCCACGGTCAACGAGAACTCCCACGTATGGGATCTGCTTCCACGCAACATCGGAAGCTAGGTTTCCCAACCGGGCAATCCGGACCAGTCGCCGGATCGGACTGCACATTCGGCATCGGGCGGGCAGGATCTAGGTCGTGATCATCGACTGCGCGCTCTATCGGGACGGCAAACGCCAGACCGCCGGAACGATGCCGCTCGAAGACGCCGCGAAACGATGCACCGAAGGTGGCTTCGTCTGGCTCGGGTTGTTCGAACCGGATGCGGCTGAACTCGCCCAGGTCCGTGATGCGTTCGGATTGCACGAACTGGCGGTCGAGGATGCGCAGACCTTTCACCTGAGACCCAAGGTCGAGAAGTACGACGAGGGTTTCCATCTGGTGATTCTGCGGACCGCACGCTACGACGAGGTGCGCTCCGAGGTCGAGTTCGGAGAGATCAGCGTCTTCATCGGTTCCAACTTCGTCATCACCGTTCGCCAGGGCGTCGCCAGCGAATTGCACAGTGCGCGTGAGCGGTTGGAACTGAAGCCGAAGCTACTGAGCCTTGGCACACAGTCGGTGCTCTGGGCGATTCTCGATCAGGTGATCGACAGCTATACCCCGGTGGTTGCCGAACTCGAGCAAGATATCGACGAGGTCGAGGCGACGGTCTTCACGGGCAGCGTTGCCCCCACCGAACGGATCTACTTCTTGCGCCGCGAGGTCACCGATTTCTATCGAGCCGTGCACCCGTTGTTGTCGGCGACAACCATTCTCGAGCGCGGACGCTGGGACGTCGAGCTTGTGCCGTACTTCCGTGACGTGCGCGACCACCTGCTGCTGGTCAACGAGGAGGTCTCGGCGCAGCGCGACCTGCTCGCCACGATCCTCGAGGCGAACATGGCGGTGATCTCGGTGGAGCAGACGAAGGTCAGCGTCCGGCAGAGCGCCTTCATGGAACAGCTGACCATTCTGTCGACTATCTTCCTGCCGCTGACCTTCGTCACCGGATTCTTCGGCCAGAATTTTCGAATGGTTGGTCGCGAACGTCGCCAGCCCAATGGCATTCGTACTTTTCGGACTCGGCGGTCTCGCGATTCCGTGCCTGGCGCTGTTCGGGTGGTTCAAACTTCGTGCTGCGAAGCGCAGGGCGGGCAGTCTGTCGGTCTGAACACTCGGTCCGGTTGCGACCGAGCTGCATTGATCTGCCCCCACTTCTACCCCGTCCTAGGCAGCAGCGCCCCGTCCAGATCCGCTGCGCTCGCCCAGATACTGGCGAATTCGATATTCGTCCCACCCTTCGGCTGCCCTGATTCCTGTGGCAATCGCGTTCAGATAGGCAGTCGAAGGTGCCGCCAACGCAGCCTCTGACCGTGGCAGCTTGCTCGTGAAAGTAAGCATCCGAATGTCGTCGCGGGCACCCACCTCGATCAGCCGGTCGTACACTGGCGGCTCCTGCTTACGGACGTCGTCGAACTGATCGTGCGTGATCAGATAGGCGCGCGCCGGGACATCGCCGACAACGGTGGGGTCGTAGAACGCACGGCCGCCGCCCCACACCTGTGATTCCCCCGCAAAGTAGATCGATCCGGGCAACGTGAGCGACATCGAAGCGCGGGGCGCGGCACAGTCGCGTGCACCGCCATGTGCCATGCTGCCACCCGGTGGGCGCCCGCCCTCGAGATAACAGGCGAATCGTGCGGCGGACATATTCGAGCCGTACGCCACGTACCACACGACGTTGCAGTCATTCGACAAGCTACCGGTCTCGCTTACCGCTATTGGGTGTGGGTGTATGTTCTCGGCCAGTCTAGGCGGTCCCACGTCGCTCAAGAGGCCGTGTTGGCACTGCGGTGGACCAGAACAAGGCATGATCGATCAATGATGGTTCTTCCCGCCAAGACGTGGCAACGGCCCTGTCGCACCGGCAAGGAGCGAGCGTGAGCGAACCGAGCGTCACCTCGAGAACGAGGCGGGGCGCACTCGCCACGGCGTGGCACGGGCTCGAGAAGTCAGTGTTCCTCCCGGCCTCGGTGATCATCATCGGACTCATCGTTTTCGCCGTGGCCTACGGCAGCACCGGTGGGGGTGCCGCGTTCACCACACTCAACAAGTGGATCACCGACGGCGTCGGATGGTGGTACATCCTCTCGGCCACCGGCTTTGTCCTATTCGCCGCATATTGTGCGGTCAGCCGGATCGGGAACATTCGCCTCGGCGCGGACGACGACGAACCCGAGTTCAGCGTTGGGTCCTGGTTCGCGATGCTCTTCAGCGCCGGGATGGGCATTGGTCTGGTCTTCTATGGCGTCGCAGAACCACTTTCGCATTACGTCACACCGCCAGAGGCGGGACGTATCGCGGGCAGTACCGATGCTGCGGCCAACCAGGCGATGAGCCTGACCATGTTCCACTGGGGGCTGCACGCTTGGTCGATCTACGTGGTGGTCGGGCTAGGGCTGGCATACATGACCTACCGCAAGGGCCGACCGCTGTCGGTTCGTTGGCTGCTGGAACCGCTGTTCGGGCGCGAACGAATCGAGGGCTGGCTGGGCCACACGATCGATACCGTCGCAATCGTCGGCACGCTGTTCGGGGTATCGACCTCCCTGGGTTTCGGCGTCCAGCAGATCATGGCCGGACTCGAGTACCTCAATTGGCTGCAACAGTCGAACCTGCTCACGGTCGTGCTCATCGCGACCATCACCCTGATCGCGACGCTTTCGGTGGTCTCTGGGGTGACCCGAGGCCTGAAGTGGCTTTCCAACATCAACATGGCTTTGGCCGCCGGGCTGGCGCTCTTCGTCTTGGTCACCGGTTCCACCCTGTTCTTGTTGCAATCGTGGGTGCAGAACGTGGGCGGCTACATTCAGGCTCTTCCGGACCTGATGCTGCGTACTGCGCCGTTCGCCGACGATGGCTGGATGGGCGATTGGACGATCTTCTATTGGGGTTGGTGGATCAGTTGGGCCCCGTTTGTCGGTATGTTCATCGCACGAATCTCCCGGGGCCGCACCATTCGCGAGTTCGTCGCCGGAGTGCTGCTGGCACCCACGATCATCGGCACGCTGTGGTTCACCATATTCGGCGACACTGCGATCCTGCGCCAACGCAACGAGCAAGATCTGCTGGTTGACGGCGCCGTCGACGCGAACACATCGCTGTTTCAGGTGCTGCACGGGCTACCGCTCGGCGCGCTGATGAGTGTGGTGGCCATTGCAGTGATCGTGTTCTTCTTCATCACCTCATCCGACTCTGGATCGTTGGTGATAGACATTCTGTCTACCGGTGGTGCGCTGGAGACGCCGCGCATCACGCGGGTGTACTGGGCCGTGCTGGAGGGAATCGCCGCCGCGGTGCTATTACTCGTCGGCGGCAGCGCTTCACTCACCGCGTTGCGGACTGTTTCGATCGCGACCGCAGTCCCGTTTTCAGTGGTGATGGCGTTGGCCTGTGTGGCGTTGCTGCGGGCCTTCCGATTTGATCTGGTGACCACACCCCGCTACTTGCGTGTGGGCGAAACCACTGCCCGCGTAGCCGACCCGGAGACCGCGGACGATGCGCAAACGCAGAAGGTGCGTCATCGGCAGCGCCACGAGATCTCGGCCACACTGGCGGGCTTTTCTGCGACCAGGTCGCGCTTACCCGACACCGATCCCGTGGTGATCGCGGTGTACGACGTGCCCAACCATGCGGTGCGGGTCAATGAGGAAACCGGCAAACTGGACATGCTTGACCATGCCCCCGCATTGGACCCGCTGACCGAACGGTGAGAGGGGCACCCCTGCCCAATCGCCGCAAGTCGGCCACACGCCCACATGGGCGGCATCGGCCAGCGCTAGCTAGGTCGTGAGTCCTTTCGGTGGCTAGGGCCTCCGAAAGGACTCACGGGCGCCGGAGGCGCCTAACGCTGCGGAGCCGTCGTCGGCACAATCGGCGACGGCAAAGCGGTCTCCCCCTCGAGGAACGTGTCGACAGCAGCCGCGCACGCCCGGCCTTCGGCAATCGCCCACACGATCAGAGACTGGCCACGGCCCATGTCACCGGCGACGAAGACGCCGTCGACTGTCGTGGCCCATTCGTTTGTCCGAGCGACGTTGCCGCGGTCGGTGTACTCGACACCGAGACCGTCGAGCAGACCGGCCTTTTCCGGTCCGACGAATCCCATTGCGAGCAGCACCAGATCGGCTTCGAGCGTGAAGTCCGAGCCTTCGACCTTCTGGAAACGGCCGTTGACCATTTCGACCTCGTGCGCTTCGAGTCCGGTCACCTTGCCGTCGGAACCGATGAAACGCTCGGTGTTCACCGAGAACACCCGCTCGCCACCCTCTTCGTGTGCCGAGGACACCCGATACATCAGCGGGTACGTCGGCCATGGGGTCTGGTCGGCGCGCTCTTCCGGCGGACGCGGCATGATCTCGAACTGGTGCACGCTCTCGGCACCCTGACGGTGGGACGTACCGAGGCAGTCCGCGCCGGTGTCGCCGCCGCCGATGATGACGACCTTCTTGCCCTTCGCCGTGATAGGCGGCTGGCCATCGGAATCGAGCACGTCGTCGCCGAACTGCACCCGGTTGGCCCAGGGCAGAAATTCCATCGCCTGGTGAATGCCGTCGAACTCACGTCCGGGGATCGGCAGATCACGTGCGTCGGTCGCGCCGCCGGACAGCACAACGGCGTCGAAATGCTCACGCAATTCGGCAGCGGTGATGTCGACGCCGACGTTGACGCCCGCCTTGAAGACGGTGCCTTCGGCCTCCATCTGCGCGAGACGGCGGTCGATGTGCCGCTTCTCCATCTTGAACTCGGGAATGCCGTACCGCAGCAGGCCACCGATTCGATCGGCCCGCTCGAAGACGGTCACGGTGTGACCTGCGCGCGTAAGTTGCTGCGCCGCAGCCAGACCAGCCGGACCGGAGCCGACGACGGCGATCTTCTTACCGGTCAACCGCGTTGGGTAAATCGGCTGGACCCAACCCTCGTCGAAGGCGCGATCGATGATCTCGACCTCGACCTGCTTGATGGTCACCGGATCCTGGTTGATGCCGAGCACGCACGAGGCCTCGCATGGCGCCGGGCACAACCGACCGGTGAATTCCGGGAAGTTGTTGGTCGCGTGCAAACGCTCGATCGACTCGCGCCAGCGGTCCTTGAAGACCAGGTCGTTCCACTCGGGAATCAGGTTGCCCAGCGGGCAGCCGTTGTGGCAG
>JBBSKP010000273.1:0-5970 GCA_038256175.1 Mycobacteriales bacterium | reverse complement strand
GCAACCGCCGATCGTCGGGGATCGATCTTCGTCAATCCCGGCGGACCCGGCGGCGACGCACTGTCGTTCTGGAGCCGACGCGCGGCCGACATGCCCGCGGATCTTCGTGCGCACTACGACCAATTCGCGGTGCAGCCACGCGGCCTGCGCTGGTCGACACCACTGGAATGCGGTGCCGACTCGACGGCCGGTGCGCGAAACAGCCTCCGCGCCAACTGCGAGAAAGCGCAACCGGGCTACGTCGGCACGATCACCACCGAGAACACAGCCCGCGACATGGATGCGGTCCGGGCCGCCCTCGGCCTCGACCGGATCAGCTTCCTGGGAGTTTCCTACGGAACGTATCTCGGCGCCGTGTACGCCAGCCTCTTCCCTGAGCGCGTCGACCGGCTGATCCTCGACTCGAACGTGAACCCGCAGTGGGTGTGGACCGAACTCTTTGCCCAGCAGCAGGTCGCGGCAAAGGATCGGTACGAGGACCTCTTCGGATGGATCGCGGCACACAACGCGACCTACAAGCTTGGTGACTCGCCGCTACGCGTCTTCGAGTCGTGGACGTCCCTCGTAGTCAACGAGGGTGGCGGCTGGTACGCCAACCTCACCCCGCCCTCTGTGACCGGTGCCGACCTGCCGACGTTCTTCGCCGAGCCGCTCGCCGCGATCGCGCGCCAGGGCTTCGACGGTTCGGTGGAGCAGATCGCCAGAGTGCAGAACCTCGCGCGCGCAGTGACATTCGGTACTGCGGCGCCGAATACACCGCTACTGGCCGCGACGGGCGTCGCAACGTATTCGCGGAAGTTCTGGCCGCTACTCGCGCAAGCGATGGCCGACGTCAAAGCCGATCCGACGAGTACGCAACCACTCCTCGCGATCGGCGACCGGACGACGTCCGATCCGACAAGTACCTACGTTCTGTCCGCAATCACCTGCAACGAGAACGCGAATCCGGCTCGCCCGGACTTGATCTCCGCCGCGCTGAGCACAATCGCCAGTGGTGGCAACGCGATGGATGCGCGGGCCGATCTGGTCCGCACCGGCGTGGCATGTTCAGGCTGGCCCGCGGTCACGAAGCCCGTACACATCACCGACCACGGACTGGCCACGCCGCCGCTGATCTTGCAGAGCCGCCACGATGCGAAAACCAAGTTCGACGGCGGACCCGTGATGGCCCAGGCTCTCGGCGGATCGCTCATCACCGTCGAAGGCGGCGATCACGGCGTCTTCGGCAGGCGAAACGCACAGGTCGACGACGCCGTTCTTGCCTATCTGAATACCGGGCAGGTCACGACCGATCACGCCGCCGAGGCACCTCTGCCGGCCGCCACCGTCGGCTAGCTGTGCGCATAGTCATCGCGCCAGACAAGTTCAAAGGGTCGTTGACCGCGCCTCAGGTCGCCGATGCGCTCGCCGACGGAATCCTTACGCACAGTCCCGACTGGATCGTCAGGAAAGTCCCGGTTGCAGACGGCGGCGACGGCACCGTGGCCGCAGCAGTCGCAGCCGGATGGCAGCAGATCGCAGTGCCTGCCGAAGGGCCGACCGGCGAGTTGCACACAGCGGAATATGCGCGCAACGGCGTCGCTGCGGTAGTCGAACTCGCCGCTGCGGTCGGCCTTGTCTTGTTGCCCGACAATCGACTGGACCCGTTGCGCGCCAGCACTTTCGGACTGGGAACGGTCATTCGCCACGCGCTCGACAACGGCGCACGCGAGATCGTGATCGGGCTCGGGGGCAGTGCATCGACCGATGGTGGTGCAGGAATGCTGCAGGCGCTCGGCGCGCGAATTCTGGATTCCGATGGGACCGAACTCGGTCTCGGCGGTGCCGAGCTACTCCGTGCCGTCCGCGTCGATCTCACCGGATTGCACCCCGCCGTCGCCGACGCTCGTTTCCTGCTCGCGTGCGACGTCGACAATCCGCTGCTAGGTCCCGACGGCGCGACGGCGGTCTACGGTCCGCAGAAAGGCGCGGACGACACTGACCTGCGCACACTGGAATCGGCGATGACGCACTGGGCAGACGTCGTGGCGACCGCGATCGGCCGCGACCGGCGCGACGAGCCAGGGGCGGGGGCTGCAGGTGGGACGGGCTTCGGTGCGCTCGCTGTCCTGGACGCCGACCAGCGTCCGGGCATTGACATCGTGCTGAAGTTGGTCGACTTTCGCGGCGCACTCACCGACGCCGACCTGGTCATCACCGGCGAGGGATCGCTCGATACGCAGAGCCTGAACGGCAAGGCGCCCATCGGCATTGCTATGGCAGCCCGCGAAGCAGGAGTTCCCGTCATCGTCGTGGCAGGACGTAGCGCATTGACGTCAGCTCAGGTTGCCGCGGCCGGTTTCGCCGCCGTATACAGCCTTGCCGAACTCGAGCCTGACGTCGGACGATCCATGGCCAATGCGGCCGGACTACTGCGGACGCTGGGCGCGCGGATCGCCGAAGGCTTCAGCTGATCCTGGCGAGGTATTCCACCGCGACGGCGTAGCCGTAAGTTCCGAGACCGCAGATCACGGCAGTCGCGATTGGGGAAACGTAGGAGTGGTGGCGAAATTCCTCGCGGGCGTGCACGTTGCTGATGTGCACTTCGATGATGGGAATCTCAGGGATCACGAGTGCGTCGCGCAGTGCGACGGACGTATGGGTCAGACCGCCGGGATTGATCACGATGCCCGAAGCCGAGCCACGCGCCTGGTGTATCCGATCGATCAGCTCGCCCTCTGAATTCGACTGGAAGGCACCGATCTCCCGGCCGTATCGAGTGGCGGTCTCGGTGCATACCGCGACGATGTCGTCCAGCGTGTCGTGGCCATACACATCGGGCTGCCGTGTCCCGAGCATGTTCAGGTTCGGGCCATTGAGTACGAGAATCGGTCCCGGGACAGTCACGATTGCCACCCTAGCAATCGAGCACCCGGAACTTATGCCGTACGGCGTACGTTGTAGATGCGTGCCTGGTAGCCGGCCAGCACTTCCGATGGAGGGAACACCCGTGAAATTCACGTCGTCCGCAATCTCGCTCAACGTCGCCGATCCGAAAGCATCCGCCCGGTTCGTCACGAAGCATCTCGGCTTCACCGAAGACATGTCCGCGGATGGATTCGTCTCGATGTCCCACCCGGACGCGGGCTTCAATCTCGTCTACCTGCGGACGGGCCTCGGCACCTTCAAGCCCGCCAGCATCGCGGGGGATGCCGGCCAGGGATTGCTCGTCGCATTTGTCGTCGACGCCATCGACGCCGAGTACGAGCGGCTACAAGGTGAGGGTGCCGAGATCGTCACGCCGATCGAGACCGAACCATGGGGTGAGCGCTACTTCCAATTCGTCGACCCCAATGGCGTTGTATATCAACTGGTTCAGTGGATGACGTAGGTGGGATTCATGCCGCACCCACCGGTGATATGCAGTGACACAACCGGACCGCAGGCAAACTCGTAGCGGTCACCCAAGATTGTTCATGTAGCCGGCCCTACAGCAAGCCCGACCGGGCTCATGCCGGCGCGAGCGTCTTGGCAACGATTGCGGCTGCGCTGGCCACAGTCGATTGGCCTGCCGTGGAATTCGGGTTGTCCGGTGCGGTGTAGATCGCCATGACGAGCGGGGAACGGTCCGGCGGCCACACGACGGCGATGTCGTTGACCTCGCCGCGGGACCCGGAGCCGGTCTTGTCGCCGACTCGCCAATCTGCGGGCAGCCCGGCCCGGATCAACTTTCCTCCGGTGGTGTTGGCCATCAACCAGCCTGTGAACAGTTCTCGCCCCGCTGGATCCAGCCCGTCGCCCAGCGCGAGAACCCGTAGATCGGTGGCCATCTGGGCGGGTGTCGACGTGTCACGCTCATCGCCCGGAGCACCCCTGTTCAACTCGGGCTCGGTGCGGTCCGAGCGGGTGAGCTTGTCGCCGAGTGTGCGGGTGAACGCCGTCAATCCCGGTGGGCCGCCCAGTAGGTCTAGCACGAGGTTTGCGGCGGTGTTGTCGCTCTGAGTCAGCGCCGCCTCGCATAGAGCGGAGACGGTCATGCCGTCGGCGATGTGCCCGGACGTGACGGGCGCGTACCCCGACGCCGACACTTGAGATTGGTCGTAGCGGATCAGCCGCGCCAGCAGCCCCGGTTGTTGTGCGCGTAGCGCCAGAATAGCCGCCACCGACAACGCCTTGTGCGTCGAGCACATCAGGAACCGCTCTTCTGCACGATGCGCCACGGTGATGCCGCTACCTGTGTCGACTGCATACACTCCGAGTCGCCCGCCGAACTGTGCCTCCAACGCCGCGAGTTCTGCTTCGGCCGAGCCCACACCCGCCGACAATGGCGGCGTCGAGAGCGTTGGTGATACCAGCGCCGTGGGCGGCCCCTGGTTGTCAGCACACCCGACGAGCGCGACGCCCAGACCTGCCGCGGCACCGAGCAACACGGCACGGCGAGGCAGTTGTCGCCCAGTCACCGGCCGGACGACCTGCTGTGACATGAAGACTCCCTATCCTGTGGAACCGCGGGTTTCATACGCTGCCCAACCTGTTGTCGATACCGTTCACCTGGCGGCGGTATCTGGAGCCGGCACGCTCTCCAATCCACCACTGTACGGTTTGAGCTTTTGCCGTTGAATCTTGCCGGTCGCCGTTTTCGGGAGATCAGTGCGGAATTCGATTGTTCGTGGCACCTTATGCGCGGCAAGGCTTTCCGCGCAGTACTCGCGCAGGTCGGCGTCTGTGATGTGGTGTCCTGGGGCCAGAACGACGACCGCGTGCGGTTCCTCACCGAGCGCGGCGTGAGCGCGTCCGATCACGCCGGACTCGAGTACCGCTGGGTGGGTGTCGATGACCTGTTCGATTTCGTTCGGGTAGATGTTCTCACCACCGCGAATGATCATGTCCTTCTTACGGTCGACGAGAAAATAGTAGCCATCCTCGTCCCGGTAGCCGAGATCCCCGGGTATGGAGCCATCCTCCCCGCAGGGTCTCGGCGGTTGCCTCGGCGTTGTGGAAATACCCGGCCATCAAACTGGGACCCCGTGCGGTGATCTCGCCGACCTGACCGGAGTCGACGGGGTGACCATGGCCGTCGAGTACTTGCATCTCCACTCCTGCAAGTGGGATTCCGACGGATCCGATCTTGCGTTCACCGGAGTAGGGGTTGACCGAGAGTGCGCAGGTCGCCTCGGTGAGCCCGTAGCCTTCGAGGATTCGGACGTCGAAGCGGTCTTCGAATGCTGTGAGCAGCTCTGGTGACAGCGGCGCGGCGCCGCAGATCACGAACTTCAATGAACCGGCGTCGACTGTGGGGTCTGCCCGACGTAGCAGCCCGGCGAGCATGGTCGGCACCGCGGAGAACGTGATCGGCCGGTAGTGCGCAATGGTGTCCCAGAAGGTGGTGGCGGAGAACTTTGCCGGCCACGCGACGATGCTCGCGCCCGTCAGGAGCGGCAGGATGGTGGACATGACTTGGGCGTTGGCATGGAACAGTGGCAGCACCAGGCCCAGTCGATCACCTGCCCCCACGGGCACCGCCTGTGCGAGCATCTCGGCGTTGCCCATATAGCTGCCGTGAGTGAGCATGGCGCCCTTGGGCTTTCCGGTGGTACCCGAGGTGTAGACGAGACCGGCGAGAGTGTTCGGTCCGATCGATACCGGGTCCAGGGTGCGTCTGGGTTCGAGCAGCGACTCCAAGCTCACGGCGTCGCCTCGGTCGCCCCGCCCGGCGATGACCACTTGCAGTAGCGGCAGCTGCGTCTGCACGCGTTCTAGCACGCCTACCGTGTCGGCGTCGCCGATGGCGATCCTCGCGCCGGCGTCGGTGATCACGTAGAGCGCCTCGGGGGCGGTGAACGTGGAGTTGACGTCCGAGACTGCTACGCCGCAATGCTTCCCGCAGTCCCGGATCGCTGAAGGCGTGCGGATCCTTCAGATATGCGTCGACTGGTTTGAAGACGGTCGAGGCCAGAAAACTCCAGATGCAGCGGGTGCCGAGGTCCTGCG
>JBBSKP010000272.1:0-5974 GCA_038256175.1 Mycobacteriales bacterium | reverse complement strand
GGTCGACTGGCGATCAGGCGGCGAGGAGTAATGCCAGAAGGGCGACGAAGTTGATCGTGACGTGACGTGACGTGACGTGACGTGACGCTGCGAGAGCGGTGTGTTCTCGAGTACGTGGAGCTTGCTTCTTTCCGAACTAGGTTGTCAAAACCGTCAGATGGTCTCTGCTCCAAATCCCCGGGATTCCGGCTTTTCAGAGTTGTCATTTTTTCCGAAGTCCGTTGTCAAGTGACAGCACTTGTGACTTGTCACGCTAGTTCGGAAAATTGACACCTAGTTCGGAAAATTGCGCGGTTTTGATCTGGGTTCGCCGGTGATTTCCGAGCACGGGGCCCCTTCCGTGAAGTCGGGCATCAGGCCGGGCAGGTCTTCGGGCTTGTCCGGTTGACCGGACAGGTCGTGGGTCAGAGCGAGGATACGTCTATGTTGCCTCGTTGTGAGGAGAGAGTCTCCGCGAGCCGGACCCTCGTCGAGCGGAACAGATGATTCCCAATACTGGTCCACCTGCTCATCGAGGACGGTGCCGGGGCGCCTCATGCTTCGATGCGCGTCCTCTTCAATCCTTCTGTATTGCCGGTGACCTTACTTGCGCTCGCTGACCTCTCGGCCTCACTCCGGGTCTTCTCGTACAGCCCCATCCCGACGAGGACACTGACCAGCGGTGCGAGGTTAGTCATCTGCAGCAGCGCCTTGATTGCCTGGTTGTGACCGATGCCAGACGCGTAGATGACATCTTCCAGCTCCGCGACGATCGTCGGCGAGGTTTCGACCACCAACACCTACACGCAAGATGGGACAGCCACCGGGAACCCCCTGATCACCAGTCAGACGGACTCGCTGACGCCCGGGGCGGTGAGCAGCATCATCGACCTGCTGGGGCGGGTGTTGTCCTACACCGACACCTGGGGAACCATCACCACCACAACCTACGATCCGCTGAACGGGCGCGTCAGCGCGGTGTCCATCACGTCCCCGGGCAGAGCGGCCCGGGCGATGCAGTACGTCTACGACATCGATGGGCGTGTGGTGCAAGTCAAGGACGCGGGCTCACCGATTGCGGAACTGCGTATGTGAACGGTGAGTTGGTATCCGAGAGCCATCCCACGGGGACTGGTTTCGCGGGAAATGGCACGGCATGGACGGATGTGACACGAAACGCAGCGGGCGCCATTGCCGGTGCGTCATGGTCGTTCCCCGATGCGACCCGGTTGATTCGTGAAGAGGTGGTCCGTTCGCAGGCGGGCCGGATTCTGAAGAACACCCTCACCCGCGGGTCGACGGTGAAAACCTCGACCTATTCCTACGATGCGGCGGGACGTCTGGTGCAGGCCGTCATTCCCCGGCACCAGTTGTCATACTCGTTCGCGGCATCCGGTGGGTGTGGAGCTCGACTCAATCTGCCGAGTCCTCGCCTGCCAGCCCGGCGACATCCTAATTTGGGAAGACATGCCCGCCGTAGACCAATAGGGATTCGCGCAAAGGCTTCGCCTTATGAGCGTCCTACAGGTTCAGCACTAGGCGCAATCCGCGATCGACGTCGTCGAGAAGTCGGCCAGGGATTCGTCCGGCGTGGTCGCTCAGGTCGGACTTATTGAGCGTGACTAGCGCGGTGACGTTGGCGACAGAATCGCGCGGCAGGCCCGTTGCTGTCGTTGGCAGAAAAACGTTTCCGGGCATTGTCGCCAACGCGGTATTCGAAGTGACCACGGCAACCAGCACCGTGGACAGTCGACTCTCGTTATACGCGTCGGCCTGAATAACCAGGACGGGTCGGCGGTTAGCCGGTCGGCTGCCAACTGGTTGGCCAAGATCCGCCCAGTAAACCCCACCGCGCTCGATCACCATTCGTCAGTATCTTGGGCCAATACGCCGTGCCCGGCCTCGACGGCCCAGCCATTGGAATCGTCCTCGCCGACACCGCCGAGTGCCGCGTCAATCTGTTTCGTCACGGAAGCGGCGTCCAGCTCATCAAGGTACCTATCGGCCGCTCGAGCAAAAAATTCTGACCGACTCATGCCCAAATCATTCGCACGGCGTGAGGCACGTTCGAAAATGTCATCAGGAAGCGAAATAGCGGTCTTCATGTTCTCAGTATAACCGGGTATGACCTAAGTGACGCATTTAAGGTTTCGCTGCGGGGACCGTCTTTTGTTTTCGAACGTTAGCGAAAAAGGATGAAGGCTCGTATTGGTTCCGGTTTGTTGTCTTCGCCTTCCGTGAAGCCGAGCGATTCGTAAAATGTTCGTTGAGCGGGTTCGTCATCCGTTATGAGCACCGTCTGACGAACGTGTTGATACTTGGCCTTCACGTGCTCGAGTAGTGCGCGGCCAATGCCGACGCGCTGGATGTCCGGACGGACGAGAATGTCCTCCAGATAGCAGATAGTTAGGTCGTCAGATATCGCGCGAGCGAGGCCCCAGAGCTCTCGCTCGGGACCACGAGCGGTCACCAAGAACGAGGATCCGCGGATCGCGCGCATCAGCAAACTCGGATCGCGCGTGTAGGTAGTCCAACCCACTGATTCGTAAAGGGACAGCGCCTCTTCATCCGTGACGGGGTCGCTGCTGGAGATCGAGAACTCACTCATCCTGACACCCTCTCATATCAGCGAGGATTGCCCGTTGGTCGTTCCGCTTGCGGGCACGAGGTACCGTACTGGTCGCATCCTCACGGCCGTGCTGTGCCTCTTCTTCCGTGCACTTGAGTGGTACGCTATCAAGTACTATTACGAGGAGGCGATCATGTCGGCAATAACCGCGACGGAAGCACGAAAGAGTCTGTTCGGGCTCATCCAGCAGGTCAACGATGACCACACCGTTGTCGAGGTCGTCTCCCGGCACGGAAACGCGGTGATCCTGTCGAAAGACGACTACGACGCGATAACCGAAACTGCCCACCTGCTTCGGAACCCTGCGAATGCCGAGCGGTTGCTCACGGCGATCGAGCGGGTGCGGCGCGGAGAGTTCGAGCATCACGACCTGATAACCGAGTGAGTCGGACTGTCGCCTTCGACCCGAATGGGTGGGACGACTACGTCTATTGGCAAACCCAGGACCGCAAGACTCTCAAGCGCATCAACCAGCTAGTCAGCGACGCGTTGCGCGATCCGTTCGCGGGGATCGGCAAACCTGAGCCCCTCAAGCACATCCTTGCCGGCGCGTGGTCCCGCCGCATCGACGACACGAATCGGCTGGTCTACTACGTCACGGGTGACCACATCATCATCCTGCAAGCTCGCGACCACTACTGACCCGAGGTCTACGTGTGCTGCAAGAGGTCCCCCTGTGACACGGCTCGACCATCGGAATGACGGCTGCCGGTCTCTGGGTTCGGCTCTCCCGTTGCTGAATTGCTTGGCCCGACAACGGGAGCCGGCGAGTGTGTGCTTCAGCAGTCGACGGATTGTCGTAGCTACGAACGGAGTTAGGCCTCTGACCGGCAGAGCACAGCCGGACTAATGCTCCTCGGCGGCATCTTCGACTTCATCAGTTCTTCTGCAGAACTGTGGAGCCTCGCCGCTGGCGTACGCCTGACAATTGGGATCGTGCTGCTCGCTTCCCTCGCTGCGCTTCTGATCGCCATGGCTTTACAATCGCGACGACGCACGGCCTCTTGGGGGTTGTAAGAGCCGATGGCAGGTAAAGGATCCTCTGCGGGCACCCGATCGAAGTCGAAAGCCAGCCACGACCACGCTCTGACGATCACCTGAAGTGCCGACCGCTCATGGTCGACAAGCGCGTGCGTCGTCGGGCTTCGATGTCAGTCGCTGCCCTAGCGCTGCTCGCCGGCGTGCCTCTGGTGGCTTGCGTCTAAGCTCATCGGGTGCGCGTGGGTTGAGGTCGCGCATCTCGGATGCGGCAGATAACTTCAAGGTTTCGATGCCTTCGCCCGCGCTCGCCCGGCGGTAGTTAGGTTATGCTTGCCTAAGCTCGATCGAGCATTTTCCGTCTCACGCCGAAGGTCTTACTCAACCATGGTCCCGATCGCCTCTGTTCGAGGTTTGTCCCTTCTCGGCGGCCGACCTGACGCCACGGCCTTCGTCGCCGAGGGTGTGACCCTCAACTACGCCGAGCTCTCCCTGCTGGTTCGGAAGCGCGGGGTTCAGCTCGGGGAGACGCGCCGCCTCGTGATGATCGCCGCGACCAATGCGCTCGAGCCGATCGTCACCTATCTGGCCGCGCTCGAGGGCGGGCACCCTGTGTTGTTCGTCTCCGGCGGCGAGGACGAGGCAAGCCTCGCTCACAGAGCGGCCTTAACCGAGCGGTTCAGCCCCGATGTCGTCGCCCACTACGCCCCGCAGGGGTGGACGCTTGAGGAGCGCAACCCGGGCAGCCGACACACCTTCCATCGTGAGCTTGCCGTGCTCGGGAGCACGTCGGGGTCGACCGGGTCGCCGAAGCTCGTGCGCCTCTCTTTCGACAACGTGCGCAGCAACGCCGCATCCATTGCTGAATATCTGCGCCTCGGACCGAGCGATCGCGCGGCGACGACTTTACCGCTGCAGTACTGCTATGGCCTGTCAGTGGTGAACAGCCACCTGTTCGCCGGTGCGAGCGTCATGCTCACGGAGCGGTCGGTTACCGACGGAGAGTTCTGGCAAGAGGCATCCGCTCATCGGATCACCTCGTTTGCCGGTGTGCCCTACACCTTCGAGATGCTCGAGGCGAGCGGCTTCGCCGAACGCTCAGTTCCGAGCCTGCGCTACCTGACCCAGGCAGGTGGCCGACTCGCGCCCGAGACGGTTCGTCGTTTCGCTCGTCTGGGTGAAGAACGCGGATTCGAGCTGTTCGTGATGTACGGCCAGACGGAAGCCACAGCGCGGATGGCCTATCTGCCTCCTGAGCTCATCGCAGCCGCCGCCGGGACCATCGGGCAACCGATTCCGGGGGGCCGTTTCCACATCGACGCCAGCGGCATGGATGCTCCGGGTGGGAGAGAGGGGGAGCTCGTCTACGAGGGGCCGAACGTGATGCTCGGCTATGCCCAGACACCGGCGGATTTCGAACTCGGTCGTACAGCGCACGAATTGCGGACAGGGGACCTCGCGCGCCGCCGCGACGATGGACTGTATGAGATCGTCGGTCGGATGAACCGCTTCGTCAAGCTTTTCGGATTGCGGGTCGATCTTGACCATGTTGAGCGGCTTCTCGCCGATGAGGGAATCGAGGTGCGCGTGGCGAGCGCCGATGAACGGCTGCTCCTTTTCGCCACCTCGGATCGCATTGCGTGCTGCGCGCGCGAGCGCGCCGCTGCGATCGTTGGCGTGCCCCTGCACACCATTGGCGCGTATGCGGTGGATGAGTTCCCGCGTAACTCGAGCGGCAAGCCCGACACTGCGGCGCTCGTGCGATTTGCCGCGCTGCAGGATCGGGTCGCCGCCACACCAAGCGTGATGCGCGGAGCTGCCAGGATCCAAGGTACGGCTGTGTCGCCGGAGGCGATTCGCGACCTCCTCTCGATGCTGCTTTTCCGGCCTGAGGTGGGCCTGGATGATTCGTTCGCTGCGCTCGGCGGTGATTCCCTGAGCTACATAGAGGTGTCGCTTCGGCTTGAGGCGATGCTCGGCGACTTGCCCCGCGACTGGCCGACACGCACCGCCCGGGAGTTGGCGGCGTTCGCCACGGGGGCGGCCGACGGCGACCCGATGGCCCGAGCCGCGGCCGTGCCCACCGAAGCCCCCGAGGCGGTCGTAGGTCCGCGTACGCGTCCCCGTTTCACAAGCCTGGTGCGCCTCGAGACGCCCGCCATGCTGAGGGCGCTCGCCATCGTGCTCATTGTCGGAACTCATGCCGACCTGTTCTTTCTCAAGGGTGGTGCGCACCTGCTTCTCGCCGTCGCGGGGTACAACCTTGCCCGCTTCCAGCTCGCGGCGGTGCCGGGGCGGTCGAGGTTCCGCGGGCTCGGGCGCAGCGCTGCGCAGCTTGCCGTTCCCGCGGTGCTCTGGATCGGCGGCGTTACCCTTCTGACCGGCCAG
>JBBSKP010000271.1:0-5987 GCA_038256175.1 Mycobacteriales bacterium | reverse complement strand
TGACGGTGCTGGACGAGCGGCTGCGCACCAACGCGGTCGGCATCGCGGTCTGCGTCGTGACAGTGATCGTGATGATCGGTGCAACGCTGGCGCTTTCGCGTTCGCAGGCCGAGTCCGAGTCCGAAAATATTGTGACCGGCTAGCCTGATCACGATGTCTCCCACCGCCGCAGCCGCCCGTCCGCGCCAACCTCGAATGGACCTCGAGGTTCGGCGCGAACAAGTACTCGACGCCACGCTGCGTCTTGTCGCGCACGACGGCTATGCCGCGGCGAGTATGGAGGCCGTCGCCCGCGAGGCGCAGTTGGCAAAGCCCCGCGTGTACGCGGCCTACCCGGGGCGCGGCCCGCTGCTGATGGCGCTGCTAGAGCGTGAGGAGAAGCGCTGGGTCAATGCACTGGCCCAGGCGATGCCCGCGTTCACCGATGACGCCGATTTCGACGCCACACTGGTGGCAGCGGCCACGAACCTCCTCAGTGCTGTCGCCGCAGATCCCGACGGCTCGCGGTTGCTGCTCCTGCCCACCCACGACGCACCGGACGAAGTTCGTGGCCACATCGAAGTTGGCCGGGAATTCGCGCTGAACAACCTGCGCGCCTTGCTGGCATGGGGCCGCGAAAGACGTCCAGGGCTCGCCGACCTCGACCTCGAACTCACGGCGCAATCGCTTCTCGCCATGGGCGAGCATGCGGCCCGCCTTGTACTCACAGATCCCGAGGGATTCAGTCCCGCAAGGTACGGCCAGTTCGCACGCGGCCTGCTCGCGATACTGGGTCCGCCCACGGTCGCGCCGCGCGAGTAACAGGCACCTCCGCGTAACATCACGACGTGCAGTTTCTTCCTGGCCAGCGCCCGCCATACGACTTGACCTACGACGACGTGTTCCTCGTCCCCAACCGGACCGAGGTCACCTCGCGATTCGACGTGGACCTGGCGACCGTCGATGGATCCGGCACCACGATTCCTATCGTGGTCGCGAACATGACCGCGGTCTCCGGCCGTCGGATGGCAGAGACAATCGCGCGGCGCGGTGGCCTTACCGTGCTCCCCCAGGACCTCCCTGTCGATGCTGTCGCGGCGACCGTCGCATTCGTCAAGAGCCGGCATCTCGTGGCCGATACTCCGGTGAGCCTCGGTCCCGACGATTCGGTGTCCGATGCCATGGCGTTGCTGCACAAGCGCGCCCACGGGGCTGTGGTCGTCGTAGAAAACGGTCGACCGGTCGGCGTCGTCACCGAGGCGGCGTGCACCGATGTGGACCGGTTCGCGCGGCTACGGTCCATCGCCGCAACGAAGTTTGTCAGCGCACCGGTATCGACCACCCCGCGCGAGGTCTTCGAAGTGCTCGAATCGAGCCACGACACGTTGGCGATTCTGACCAACGAAGACGGGACGCTCGCCGGCGTTCTCACCCGAACCGGTGCAATTCGCGCGGGCATCTACAAGCCGGCCGTCGACGCCGCGGGCGCGCTGCGCATCGCTGCGGCGGTCGGCATCAACGGCGATGTGCCGGCAAAAGCGAAGGCACTGGTCGATGCAGGCGCCGATCTGCTCGTCATCGATACCGCGCACGGACATCAGCAGAAGATGCTCGACGCGCTGAAGGCCGTCCGCACCCTCGACCTCGGCGTACCACTTGTCGCAGGCAACGTCGTATCCGCGGCAGGCGCACGCGATCTCGCGCGGGCAGGTGCCGACATCGTCAAGGTCGGCGTCGGGCCGGGCGCGATGTGTACAACCCGGATGATGACGGGCGTCGGCCGACCGCAGTTCTCAGCAGTCGCCGAATGTGCCGATGCTGCAGGCGAACTGGGCGCGCATGTCTGGGCCGACGGCGGTGTGCGCCATCCCCGCGACGTCGCGCTGGCACTCGCTGCGGGCGCAGCCAACGTCATGATCGGGTCCTGGTTCGCGGGGACCTACGAATCGCCGGGCGATCTGCGCGTCGACCGGGCGGGCAACGCCTACAAAGAGAGCTTCGGCATGGCCTCGAAACGGGCTGTCGCCGCGCGGACCGCAACCGACAGCGGTTTCGACCGGGCCCGGAAGGGCCTGTTCGAAGAGGGAATCTCCAGCTCGAGCATGCGGCTCGATCCGGAACGTCCAGGTGTCGAGGATCTGCTCGACCACATCTGCTCCGGTATTCGGAGCACATGTACCTACGCTGGCGCCCGAACGCTGAAAGAACTGCACGAGAAGGCCGTCGTCGGTGTGCAGTCCGCCGCTGGATTTGCGGAGGGTCGTCCGCTACCGGCGGGTTGGTAGCGCGAGAGTTCGTCCACGGACCGGTAAGATGAGGCTTCTTCTTGCTCCCCAAAGAAAGGACCCAGGTGCCCGAGGCACCCGCCACTCGCGCCGCAGGCCCCACTGACAGCGAGCGATGCGACGACGACTCCACATCGGAGGGCTCCTCTACGGAGCCGGGCGACAAACCCGGCGTCCCGCTCCTGTTCACACCCATCGGCGGCGATAATCGATGGGGATAGCACTCACCGCACTCAGCCTGCTCGGCTTCGTCGCGCTGACCGCAGGAACCGCATTGTTCGTCGCGGCCGAGTTCTCGCTCACAGCACTCGAACGCAGCACGGTCGACGCGCATGCTCGCGACGGCGACCGCCGTGCGCGGCAGGTCCAGAAGGCGCATCGCACGCTGTCCTTCCAGCTGTCCGGCGCGCAACTTGGTATCACAATTACGACCCTGATCACCGGTTACATCGCCGAGCCCGTGCTCGCTCGCTTGATCACGCCGGCCTTGACCGGCATGGGCATGAGCGAAACTCTTGCGCACGGCATTTCGCTCACGATCGCGCTGATCTTGGCGACGTCCCTCTCGATGGTCTACGGCGAGCTCGTCCCCAAGAACCTCGCGATCTCGCGGCCGCTCGCCACCGCCCGATTCACGGCAGGACCGCAAGCGACCTTCTCGATGGTGTTCAAGTGGCTGATCAACGGGCTCAACGGCGCGGCGAACTGGGTGGTCCGCCGGTTCGGGATCGAGCCCGCGGAGGAACTGCGGTCGGCACGTTCACCGCAGGAACTCGGCTCCCTGGTGCGGACGTCGGCGAAACGTGGCGCTCTCGATCAGCGCACCGCGCAACTCGTCGACCGGTCACTGCAGTTCGGTGAGCGCACGGCGGAGGAACTCATGACGCCACGGGTTCGAATCGAAACGCTGGATACCACCGACACGGTGGCCGACCTGATCGCGGCAGCGTCGCGAACCGGGTTCTCACGATTCCCGATCATCGACGGTGACCTCGACAACACAGTCGGCATCGTGCACATCAAGCAGGCCTTCACCGTTCCGACGGCGAGCAGGCGAACAACACAAATGCACGAGGTCGCAAAGGTAGTCCCCGTCGTACCCGCCAGCCTCGACGGCGACGAGGTTCTCGAGCGCGTGCGCGCGGACGGTATGCAAGTCGCACTCGTCGTCGACGAGTACGGCGGCACAGCAGGCATGATCACCCTCGAAGATCTGATCGAGGAGATCCTCGGCGACGTTCGCGACGAGCACGACGTACCCGACCTCGACGTGGCGCGCGCAGGCGACGGCTGGAGTTGCTCGGGGCTGCTTCGCATCGACGAGGTATCGCACGCGACTGGATACTCAGCTCCCGAAGGCGAGTACGACACCCTTGGCGGTCTCGTCCTCACTCAGCTCGGCCGGATTCCGAACGAGGGCGACGAGGTTGCATTGCCCGAGGTCGGCGTCGACGAGACCGAACTCGACCAAGGCGGCTGGATTGCGAAGGTGCTCCGCATGGACGGGCGCCGAATCGACCGAGTCCTGCTGACACCCGTTCCCGCCGACGTGCTCGCCACCAGAGGACGCCGACATGAATGACCTGCTTGGCGTACTGATTGCGGTCTTACTTCTGGCCTGCAACGCCTTTTTCGTCGGAGCCGAGTTTGCCTTGATATCGGCACGCCGCGACCGCCTCGAAGCGCTCGTCGCGCAGGGGAAGAAGCGTGCGAACACCGTCATCAAGGCTGGTGAAAACCTGTCGCTGATGCTGGCCGCGGCGCAACTCGGGATCACCATCTGTTCGATCTTGCTGGGCCGGGTGGCCGAGCCAGCTATCGCACATCTGATTCAGCAGCCGATGGAGAGCTTGCACGTCCCCGATCAATTGCTGCATCCCATCGCGTTCACGATCGGCCTGGCAATCGTTGTTGTCCTGCACATATTGCTGGGCGAGATGGTGCCGAAGAACATCGCGTTGGCCGGTCCCGAGCGCACCGCACTGCTGCTGGTGCCCGCGCACCTTATGTGGCTCCGTATCGCGCGGCCCCTGATCGGCTTCTATAACCTGGCCGCAAACTTGACGCTTCGCCTGCTGCGGGTGGAACCGAAGGACGAAATCGACGCAACCGTATCCGCGATAGAACTCTCCGAGATGATCGGTGAATCACGATCGGAAGGGCTACTCGACGCCGAGGAGCATCGCCGCCTCACGCAGGCGTTGCACACGGCTGGGCGCACCGTCGCGGACGTGCTCATTCCGCTCGACAAAGCGCGCTGTGTGCCGCTGATCGGCGAAGGCACCACGCTCGGCGCAATCGAACAAGCAGTTATCGAAACCGGTTTCTCCCGATATCCGGTGCGCGCACCGGACGGGTCGCTAGCGGGGTATATCCACCTCAAGGACGTGCTCGACCAGGTCGGCGACGAGCAAGCGGGACCGGACACTGTCATTCCCGGGTCCGATATCCGCACCCTCCCGACGGTCGCACTCCGCACGCCGCTCGACGAGGCTCTCGGACGACTACGACGCGCGAGTAGCCACCTCGGTCGTGTGGTGGATCCCCAAGGTGGAACTGCAGGAATCGTCGCCCTGGAAGACCTTGTCGAGGAGTTCGTCGGCACCGTCCGCGACAGCACGCACCGCGTCAGCGAGGTAGTTCCCGGCCCGAGCGAGCGGCGCATCAACCCGCCTGCACCCCGCTCGAGCTGATGAACGTCCTTTCCGAGCACGACTGGACCGAGCGGCGCAGCAATCACGGCGCACGAGTAGCAGCGTTGCTCGAGCCCCACTTGCACCGTAAGGCCGAAGGTAGTTCTCACCCCGTCATCGACTTCCTTTTCACCTACTACAGCCTGCGGCCTGCGCAGCTGCGCCGCTGGAATCCAGGTTTCGGCGTTTTCCTTGCTGGCGACCGGTCAGTGGACTACCTGCAGTTTCAGGGTTACATCCGCGTCGAGAGCGGTGTGACGGTGGCGCCGACTGTGCTCGAAAACCGTCGCGACACAATCGAATACATTGCGGACCTCCTTGCGGCGACGGCGGCACGCCCGGCGCAGCTGGGATGCTTCGGATTACACGAATGGGCAATGGTCTATCACGGTGGACCCGAAGCAATCCGGCACTCGGTCGTTCCGCTGCGCCTCGGCCACGACGGCACCGATGCCGTCGTCGACTCGATGCAATTGCGCTGCACTCACTACGACGCGTACCGGTTCTTCACACCCGCTGCCGAACCGCGCAATGCCGAAACCCTCACGCGCGCAGACCAGATAACCCGCGAGCAACCCGGCTGCGTCCACGCGACCATGGATCTGTACAAGTGGAGCTACAAGCTCGGCCAACTGCTCGACTCGGAGCTGCTCATCGATTGCTTCGAACTCGCTTTGGCTGCAAGAGAACTCGATATGCGAGCGAGCCCCTACGACCTGAGCGCCTACGGCTACGACGCGGTTCGCATCGAGACGACCCAAGGTCGGGCGGAGTATGTCCGCGGCCAATCAGCTCTCGCCGAGCGGGCCGAAGTACTGCGTTCGGCGTTGCTCGACAGGTGCCGCACGCTGCTTTCTGAGGCCTAGCCCAGCATTCACAGCGATTTGGCAGTTTTGTCGGACTCAGATCTCAGGAATGCGGCCTATGTTGGGAGTGAAGGTCGAGACTACCCACGGAGAGGTCAACAAGTGGCAGACGATAGCCCGACCACGGAACACAGCTCAGCAGAACCGAGCGGAGCAGAATCAGG
>JBBSKP010000270.1:0-6010 GCA_038256175.1 Mycobacteriales bacterium | reverse complement strand
CTGTGCACGATGTTGCCGAAACCGGGCTCACCGATTCGCATCTGTTCTTCGAGCATTATCAGGTCGTGCGCCGCCGAGCCACCAGCGCCGCCGTACTCCTCCGGCACCGCCATACACAGCAGCCCCAACGCGCCGGCAGCCGTCCAGAAGTCGCGATCCACACACCTCTGCTCCGCCCACCGCTCACGGTGAGGCAGAGCCTCGGAAACGAAGAACCGCCGCGCGGTCTCACGCATCGCAACTGACACATCATCGGCCGACCATCGCGGCACCGTCGAACCATTCATGGGACCAGACAGTATCAGTCCGTCCAGACGGCCTGATGCCTTCCTTATGAACGCTGGCGCCGTCGCGGGACATCGACATCGAGGCTGATATTACCGCCCTTCCACAACCGCGACATTCATGTAATACTCACCTTTAGGTGTTACCCACGCTTACAGTCAATCGCCCCCCGGCGCGACCAGCACGACAAAACCGATCTCGATCGAGGAGAACTGAATGCCCGATACACATCTTGTGATCAACCAGGTACCGCCGATGCAGGGAGTCAATCCAGCGGCGAGCCCGGTACTGCTCGAGGCTCTGCATCGGGAGGGCGCGGGCTGGGCGCAGGCGGAGGTGACTGCGCTGGGCTCGATCGCGAGCACCGAGCGTGCCCAGCGCTGGGCTCTGCTCGCCGAGCGCGATGCCCCGATTCTGCGCACACATGACCGGTTCGGGCACCGCATCGACGAAGTCGAGTACACCCCGTCCTATCACGAGCTGATGAGCGTCGCCGTCGAGCACGGTCTGCACGCGGCGCCGTGGGCGGATCAACGAGTCGGTGCGCATGTGGCGCGCGCGGCGAAGGCGTCGGTGTGGAATGTCGACGCCGGTCACATGAATCCGATTGGAATGACGTATGCGGTGGTGCCGGCGTTGCGTGCCAACCCCGACCTTGCCGCACTCTACGAGCCGCTGCTGACGGCCCGGCATTATGACCCTAGAGTGGTTGCGCCGCTGTCGAAGGCGGGGTTGACCGCAGGGATGTCGATGACCGAGAAGCAGGGCGGATCCGATGTTCGGGCCGGCAGCTCCGTCGCCACGCCCAACGGTGACGGCAGTTACAGCCTTACCGGACACAAATGGTTCCACTCGGCACCGATGTGCGATGTGTTCCTGGTCCTCGCGCAGGCCCCGGGCGGGCTCTCGTGCTTCTTCCTGCCGCGGGTGCTACCCGACGGAACTCGCAACCGGATGCATCTGCAACGACTGAAGGACAAGCTCGGCAACAAATCGAATGCCTCCTCCGAGGTCGAATACGACGGAGCAACGGTGTGGCTCGTCGGCGAGGAGGGGCGTGGGGTCGCCACCATCATCGAGATGGTCAACCTCACCCGGCTGGATTGCACGCTGGGCAGCGCCGCCGCCATGCGAACGGGTGTAGCTCATGCGATGCACCACATCACCCATCGAAAGGCGTTCGGTGAGTACCTGATCGATCAACCGCTGATGCGCAACGTGATCGCCGACCTTGCGGTGGAGGCCGAGGCATCCACCATCGTGGCGATGCGGTTGGCCGGGGCCACCGATCGTGCCGTGCACGGTGACGACGCTGAGGCGCTGCTGCGTCGAATCGGGTTGGCTGCCAGCAAGTTCTGGGTCTGTAAGGGCGTGCCCAAGCACGCGGCCGAGACGATGGAATGCCTCGGCGGCAACGGCTACGTCGAGGATTCCGGGATGCCCCGGTTGTACAGGGAAGCGCCGCTGATGGGGATCTGGGAGGGCTCGGGAAACGTCTCCGCTCTCGATACCCTGCGGGCGATGGCGACCAAACCGGAAACCGTGCCGGTCCTAATAGACGAGCTGAACCTGGCACGCGGGATGGACCCACGGTTCGACCTGCACCTGGACCGACTCAAGGAGAGCTTCGGCGACTTCGACACCATCGCGCATCGCGCCCGCAGTATCGCCGAAGCCATCTGCGTCGGCCTGCAAGGAGCGCTGCTGCTGCGACACGGCCATCCCGCGGTGACCGAAGCGTTCTGCGCCACCCGACTCGACGGCCGGTGGGGCAACGCGTACGGCACGCTGCCGGCCGGGCTCGACCTGGACCCGATCATCGAACGCGCCGCAGCTACGACGGCCTGAAAGAAGGAGACCTGATGACCACACTGCATGAACCGGACAGTACGACGGAAGCGCCCAACAAGAGGCCGACCGTTGTTCGGCGGACCGAGGCAGCGTTCCCGGTCCGCAAGATCGGTAACGACTACCGCGGTATGCCGACTCACGACATGATTCCGGGGCAGCCAGCGTTGTCGGCGGTGTTCGGCGGGATCTCGATGTTCTTTCCGCCGGGCGAGCGGTTCATGATCGCCGCCGCCCGCTCGGTCCAAGACCAGATCGAAGATCCCCAGTTGGACGCCGACATCGACGCGTTCGTGCGTCAGGAAGCCCAACACGCGGGCGAACACATGCGGATCAACAAGTACATCGCGAACGCGGTGGGCCTCGATCACGAACAGATCTGCCGGGAGATCGACGCGCTGTGGCAGTTCGTCGAACGCCGCTGCACACCGCGCCAGCGGGCCGGTTTCACTGCAGCCACCGAACACTTCACCGGGTTCATCGCCGAGGTACTCCTCGCGGATACCGAGTTCATCGACTCGATCCCCGACGGCAAAGCCAAGCAACTGTTCATATGGCATGCCATCGAGGAATGCGAACACAAAGCGGTCGTGTTCGACGCCTACAAGGAAATCGGCGGAACCGAACTCGAGCGGATCGCGATCATGGCGATCTACACGCCGTTGGTCTTCCCTGCGGCATTGCTTCCGGTGTTTCGGTTGATCGCGGCCGATGGCGAATTGACCAACATGAAGTCGTGGGCCGGAGCCGCTCGGATCTTCGCCGGCCGCTGGGCCGCTCCGCTGCTGCGCGGATACCTGCACTACTACCTGCCCGGTTTTCACCCGAACCACCGCCCGACACGGGAGCTGGAGATCTTCTGGCGCAACCGGCTTGGGATCGTCGATCACGGAAGGCGCACCGCCCGATGACCACACACACCACACCAGAATCGACACACGACGCGTGGGCGCTGGCCCGCCGTAGCCTGCAACCCGAACCTGTCGATCACGAGGTCGTGATCGTCGGCGCCGGGTTCGGTGGCATGGGCGCGGCGATCGAGTTCAAACGCCTCGGGATCGACGACCTCGTCATTCTTGATCGGGACAATGGGGTCGGCGGGACCTGGCACACCAACACCTACCCCGGTGTCGCCGTTGATATCGCCTCGGCCACCTACTCCTATTCGTTCGAACCCAACCCGGACTGGACCCGCGTCTATGCACCCGGTGCCGAGCTGAAGAACTACGCCGACAAGGTCGCCGACAAATACGACCTGCGTCGCCACCTCCGGTTCGGCGTCGACGTCGTGGCAGCCCGTTGGGACGAGATCGGTCAATTCTGGACTCTCGAGATCCTCGGCAAGCCGGCCGTGACCGCACGGTACGTAGTGGTGGCGACCGGCATCCTGTCCCAGCCCCGTACGCCGGCCATTCCCGGGATCGACAGTTTCACCGGGAAGGTCATCTACACCTCGAAGTGGGCACCGAGCGAGGACCTCGCCGGTGAGCGGGTCGCCATCATCGGTACGGGTGCTACCGCTGTGCAAGCGCTACCCGAGGTCGCGAAGAAGGCCGCGCGGGTCTCGATTTTTCAGCGCACCCCGATCTGGGTGACCCCTAAACCGGATCTGCCCATTCCCCGGGCGGTGCGTGAGGTGTTTCGCCGGGTGCCGCTCACGCAGAAGGCGGCCCGCTACGCCAACGGCGCGTTCATCGAGTACATCGGGCTCGGGCTGGCGTTCTTCGAGCACACTCCGTGGATCCTGCAATCGATGGAAACCTTGTCGAAGGCGCATCTGCGGATGCAGGTGCGCGACAAGCACACCCGCGAGGCGCTCACACCGGACTACAACTTCTTCTGCAAACGGCCGACCTTCTCCAATACCTTCTACTCCGCGTTCAACCGCGACAACGTCGAGTTGGTGACGGCACCGATCGACCACATCAGCGCCGACACCGTGGTCACCGCGGACGGGCACGCCCGCCAGATCGACACCCTCGTGCTCGCCACCGGCTTCCACCTGCAAGAAGAGGGAAACTTCCCGGCGTTCCCGGTCTACGGTCGCGACGGTATCGAGCAAGGCAAGCATTGGCGCGAGCACGGATACGAATCCTACGAAGGCATCTCGGTCACCGGTTATCCGAACATGTTCGGCATGAGCAACCCGTTCTCGTTCACCGGACTGTCGTTCTTCTATCAAGCCGAATCGCAAATGGCACACATTGCGCGCGTCATCACCGAGCTACGCAAACGTGCAGCGCTGACGTTCGAGGTCAAACCCCACGCCCAACGCAAGTTTGTGGAGGAAATGGACGGCAAGGTCGGCAGATCGGTGTGGCATAGCGGTAGTTGCGGTAGCGCGAACAGTTACTACTTCAACTCCGACGGCGCCACCCGACTAGGGCGCCTGGAGCCCACTGCGGTGGTCAAATGGCGAAGTAAGCATTTCCCGGTTGCGGACTATCGTTTCGACACCGTCACCGACCCGGCGGTGCGCGCCGCGAACCGCGAACTGAGCGCAGATGCGCCGTGAGAGGACACGGTACCGACTGCCGACCGGTGGTATCGCCGACCGCACATCGCTTATGACGACCGCGCGGCTGGTCGGGTCACGCCTCGGCGGCGCCGACCCGATCGACCGCCGGATCGGTGAACGCGTCCGGCTGAGCATCGACCACGCAGCCCACGACGCGGCTGTCCACGAAGTTGTGGTTCGTGCCCGACGGGGATGGGTCGACACCGGCCTCGTCGTACGCCGAGGCGAGCAGCTCACGGTCCTCGCAGCCGGCACGTTGTGGGCAGCGAAAGCCCTGGCGATGGGGGTCGAACCCAAAGTCGGGTTGTGGCTGCGGGTCGGTGAGGGTGCCGTGGTTTCCATGGTCGGCACCGCGATGGTGCTCACCGCCGACACGGACGACCGGCTGCGTGTCCTGGCTGCGGAACCGGGAATCCTCGATCACACAGGCGACTTCGACCCGACTGTGCCGCGGATGCCGTTGACCGGCGAATTCGACGTAGTGATCGTGCGCTGGGCAGGCGATCCGACCGCAGGTCTCGCTGCCGCCGCCATCGCCGATCCCGAACTCTTCGCAGCCGCCTACCAGCGTCACCAGCATCCCGATCGAACCCCGGGCGGCTGGAACTACCACCCACGCACCGGGGCCGCCGAAATCTTCCAGACCCAGCACCGCGACGGGAATCAGGAACTACGGTGCCTGACCCACCGCGATGTGGGCATCCTGCGGCACCCCATCGACGTCGCCCTCACCGACGATGTCGAGCTCACATGGTCATGGCTGGTGCAGTCATTGCCGTCGCGGATCGCCGAAAACATCGCACCCACCCACGACTACCTTTCGGTCGCAATCGAATTCGACGACGGCCGCGACCTGAGCTGGATCTGGTCCAGCGAGCTCCCGGTGGGAACGGTGTTCGGCTGTCCCCTGACCTATTGGCGCGATCGCGAAACGCATCTCGTGATCCGCTGCGGCACAGACGAACTGGGCCGGTGGACCGACGAACAACGCACCATCTCAGCCGACGTCGCCGCAGCGCTTGATTCACCGTTTCCGACCCGCATCGTCGCGATCTGGTTGATCGCGAACTCCACCTTCCAAGGCGGAGTCGGCGCCTTCCGGCTGCGCGACCTTCGAATAGACACCGGCACAACGACAATCGCCGTCGGCACACCGACCGATACACCCAAGGAGACTCGCCCATGAAGAACTTCAGCAATCGCACCGCCGCCATCACCGGCGCCGGATCGGGAATCGGGCGCGCACTCGCGCTACGGCTGGCATCTGAAGGCGCCCACCTGGCGCTGTCGGACATCGACGGCGCTGGACTCGCCGAGACAGCGCGCCGCGTCGCCGGTTCCGGCGTCCGAGTCACGACG
>JBBSKP010000269.1:0-6017 GCA_038256175.1 Mycobacteriales bacterium | reverse complement strand
GCCGTCGCGTGCCTACATCAGCGCATTCGGATTCAAGGGTGCCGATCAGCAGAAGCCGGCCGGCGTGCTGTCCGGTGGTGAGCGCAACCGCCTGAACCTGGCGATGACGCTCAAGCAGGGCGGCAACCTGATCCTGCTCGACGAGCCGACCAACGACCTGGACGTCGAAACCCTCGGTTCGCTGGAGAACGCTTTGGAGCAGTTCCCCGGTTGCGCCGTCGTGATTTCGCACGACCGGTGGTTCCTGGACCGCACGTGTACGCATATCTTGGCGTGGGAAGGCGGCTTTGGCGACAACGAGGCTGCCTGGTACTGGTTCGAGGGCAACTTCGAGGGGTACGAGGCGAACAAGGTCGAGCGCCTCGGTCCCGACGCCGCACGTCCACATCGGGTGACGCACCGCAAGCTCACCCGGGACTGACCTCGTGGGGAAGACGTATACCTGTGAGATCCAGGTCCGGTGGGCCGATTTCGATCGTCTCGGTCATGTCAACAACACCAAGTATTTCGAGTACGCGCAGGAAGCCAGGCTGCTGTTCTACAGCGAATGCATCTACGCATCCGGCGGAATTCGGCGTGCGGTCGCGGTATTGCGGAAGACCGACATGGAGTTCCTCGTCCCGGTCAACCGTGAGTCGGGCCCACTGGCCATCGAGCTGGCGGTGACCCACATCGGTACGTCGTCCTATTCGATCAGACACATCATGCGCGACGTTCGCGGCCGGACCTGCGCGGTCGCGAACGCCGTCATGGTGGGCTTCGATTTGAAGGACCAAGCGGTTCGGCCGCTGAAGGACGATGAACGAAATCTCCTTTCGGAGTACCTCGTAGAGGCTTCCGCGTCGTAGAAGATTCACCCTCAGGGGGCGTGCGCCGCGACTAGTCTCGGATTCGAGTATCGCTCGTCGCTGAACACACCAGAGAGTGGGCCGAGATGACCGCTTCCCCAGGATTATCCGACACGGAGTGGGCGGCGGTGCTGCCCAGCGAGCTGCGGGCCGATCTCGAGCCGCTCGAGGGTGCCTACTTCAGACATGTCGACGCGGGGGACGCGGACTGCGCAATTGTCGAATCATCGGCAAACGTGTTCCGGCGTCACGTCGAGCTCGCGTTGACTCGTCTGCCGGGGAAGGCGCTCTCGCGGGTCCATCGACCCGGTGACGGAAGTGACCTCGGCGCAGCCGTGCAGATCGTCAACGACGACATGCCGCTACTCGTCGAATCGATCACGGCGTTCCTCGGCAGGCTCGGAGTCAGCCTCAGCGAGGTAATCCACCCCATCTTCGACTCGGCGCGTGACGCCGACGGCCGACTCCAGCGGGTGGCCCAACACGTCTCCGAAAGGGCGCCAGGGGAAGGGCGGAATGCCGAGTCGTGGATGCACGTGCAGCTGCACCCATCGACCGAACCGGCACTGCTCGATCAGGTGGAGGCCGAGGTTCCGGATGTCCTGGCAGATGTCCGGCAGGTAGTCGACGACACCGAAGCCATGCGCACGGTGCAACGCACGCTTGCCGACGAACTCGACCGAGTCGCCGAGCAGGGGCGAGGCAGCTTCACGCGCGCCGACCTCGTCGATTGCGCGAACTTGCTGCGCTGGTTGGCGGCGGGCCATTACACGGTCCTCGGTTACTGCCGCTACGAGCTGACCGAGCCGGGTAACGGCGTCGGTGAGCGTGCGGTGGGCGGCTCCGAGCTCGGTGTGCTGCGGGCACGACATTCACGTCCCCAGTTCGATATCCCGGTGCCCGTATCGGGTTCGCACCGTCCGCTGCTCGTTCTCACTCAAGGCTCGGTCCCGGCAACCGTGCACCGGTCGGTGTACCCGTACTTCGTCGGTGTCGCGGTCTTCGACGACGACGGCAACGTCACCGGTGAACATCTGTTCGTCGGCGTTTTCACGGTCACCGCGTTGCACGAGAACGTTCTCGACATCCCGGTGATCGAGGGCAGGGTGCGTACGGTCATCGATCGCGCAGGATTCGACATCAGCTCGTTCTCGGGTCAGGCGATGCTCGAGGTCATCCAATCGTTCCCTCGGACGGAGTTGTTCTCCTCCGATGCCGACACGCTGTTCCGGACGACCAGCTCAGTGCTCAATGTCGGACTGCGGCGCCAGGTCCGCCTGTTCCTTCGCAACGATTCCTACAGCCGTACCGTGTCGTGCCTGGTGTACCTGCCGCGCGATCGCTACACCACGCGGGTGCGGCTCGCGATACAGGACATCCTGGTTCGCGAACTGGGCGGCAACTCGATCGAATACTCGGCCCGCGTCACCGAATCAGACTTGGCCAACGTACATTTCACGGTCCGCCGCGACGACGAGGCGGACATCGTCGTCGACACGTCCGAGTCGAACCGGCTACGTATTCAGGAGTTGCTCGCCCAGGCCAGCCGAACGTGGGATGACTATCTCGGTGACGAAGTTGCCGCCAACGATGCCGTAGTCCCCGCACTTGCCCAGCAATATGCGGATGCATTTCCGGAGAGCTACAAGGAAGACTTTGCGCCGCGGCGAGCCATTGCGGACATCGTCCGGCTGGAGCGCCTGCAAGAAGGATCCATCGACCTGCACTTGTACCGGAACACGAAGGCAGAGAAGGGATTCTGGCGGTTCTCCCTGTACATCGGCGGTACCGGCGTATCCCTGAGCCAGGTCCTCCCGGTGCTGCAGAGCCTCGGTGTGGAGGTTCTCGACGAGCGGCCCTACCAGATCACGCTTGCCAATGGAACCGAGCGCTGGATCTACGATTTCGGACTCGTCGCGCGACCTGAACTCCTTCGCGGCTCGCTCGATCAGGGTATGGACGAATCGTTGCTCGAAGCGAACGGCGCAGCAGCGTCCGTTGCCGGATTGCAGACTCGCTTCACCGAATCGTTCAGCGCAGTCTGGTACGGCCAGGCCGAGGCCGACAGTTTCAACGAACTGGTGCTGCGTTCCGGATTGCACTGGCGTGAGGCCGCGGTGCTGCGCGCGTACGCAAAGTACTTGCGGCAAGCCGGGTTTCCGTACAGCCACTCCAATATCGCACGCGTGCTGCTGACTCACCCGGAGACCGCTCGGCTGTTCGTTGCGCTGTTCGAGGCATTGTTCGATCCCGATAGTGCGTCGCCGGATCGGGCACGGGATTTGGAATCTCAACTGCGGCAGAAGATCGACGGTGTCGTCAGTCTCGACGCCGACCGGATTCTGCGTGCGACTCTCGGATTAATCAGGGCGACACTGCGAACCAATTACTTCATGCGCGATTCCGAAGGGGACCAACGGGCTTACCTATCGCTGAAGGTCGAGCCGAGAGAGATCGCCGAGCTGCCGAAACCGAAGCCGCGGTTCGAGATCTTCGTTTACTCGCCACGCGTCGAGGGTGTGCACCTACGGTTCGGTCCGGTGGCGCGTGGTGGTCTGCGTTGGTCGGACCGGCAAGAGGATTTCCGCACGGAGGTCCTCGGTCTGGTCAAGGCCCAAGCCGTGAAGAACGCGGTCATCGTGCCGGTCGGCGCGAAAGGTGGCTTCGTCGTGAAGAATCCGCCGCTGCCGACCGAGGACGATGCTGCCGACCGGCAGGCATTCCGCGACGAAGGGATCGCCTGCTATCGACTGTTCATCTCCGGCTTGCTCGACATCACCGACAACGTCGATCGTGCGTCCGGCAAGGTTATTCCTCCCGAGCGGGTTGTGCGCCGCGACGGTGATGATTCGTACCTCGTTGTGGCCGCTGACAAGGGAACGGCGACCTTCTCCGATATCGCCAACGGTGTTGCGATGGACTACGGCTTCTGGCTCGGGGACGCGTTCGCGTCGGGCGGTTCGGCGGGCTATGACCACAAGGCGATGGGAATCACGGCGAAGGGTGCATGGGAATCCGTCAAGCGGCATTTCCGTGAGATGGATATCGACACGCAGACAGAGGAGTTCACGGTCGTCGGTGTCGGCGACATGAGCGGCGATGTATTCGGCAACGGGATGTTGCTCTCCGAGCACATCAGGCTCCTCGCGGCGTTCGATCATCGGCACATCTTCCTGGACCCCAATCCTGTTGCCGCGACGTCGTTTGCGGAGCGGAAACGAATGTTCGACCTGCCGCGGTCGTCGTGGGCCGATTACGACAAGTCGTTGATCAGTGAGGGCGGCGGCGTCTTCGACAAGACCGTCAAATCGATTCCGATCAGCGAGCAAGTGCGAGAAGCGCTCGGCCTCGACGAGGAGACTGTCTCGCTCTCGCCGCCCGAGTTGGTGAAAGCGATCCTGCTTGCCCCAGCCGATCTACTCTGGAACGGCGGAATCGGAACCTACATCAAGGCGAGCACTCAGTCGAACGCCGATGTTGGGGACAAGGCAAATGACGCAGTTCGCGTGAACGGCAACGAACTTCGCGTCAAGGTCATCGGCGAAGGCGGCAATCTCGGCGCGACCTCACTGGGCCGGATCGAGTTCTGCCAGCACGGCGGCAAGATGAACACGGACGCGCTGGACAACTCCGCGGGCGTCGACTGCTCGGATCATGAAGTGAACATCAAGATCATGCTCGACCGTCTCGTCAGTAGTGGTGACCTGCAGGAGGTCGACCGCAACCCGTTGCTTGCGTCGATGACCGACGAGGTCGCGGAACTTGTGCTGAACGACAATGTTTCGCAGAACTTCCTGATGGGCATCTCCCGGACCGAGGCGTCGGCGATGCTGAGCGTGCACCGGCGTGTGATCAACGAATTCGAGCATCGCCGTGGTCTCGATCGCGCGCTCGAAGCGCTGCCGACGGAGACGGAGATTGCCAAGCGACGGCAGGACGAGCCCGGATTGACCTCGCCCGAACTATCGACGCTGATGGCGCACGTCAAACTCGCGCTGAAGGACGATCTACTGCGCAGCGACTTGCCCGACATCGAGGTGTTCGCACGACGTTTGCCGAGTTACTTCCCGAGTCCATTGCGCGAACGGTTCGGCAAAGCGATCAAGAACCACCCGCTGCGCCGCGAGATCGTCACAACCATGATCGCCAACGACACGGTGGACTACGGCGGAATAACCTACGCGTACCGGCTTTTCGAAGAAGCGGGCGCAAGTACCACCGATTCGGTCCGCGCGTTTGCGGCCGCTGCCGAGATCTTCGACTTGCGCACGCTGTGGCAACGGATTCGTGAAACCGATGCGCCCATCGCACTTCTCGACGAACTGGAGCGAGAATCGAAGCGCACACTCGATCGGGCGTCGCGGTGGTTGCTCATCAACCGGCCGCAGCCGATTGCTGTCGGTGCCGAAATCAACAGGTACAGCAGGGGATTGCGCGAACTCAGTCCGAAGGTCGTCGGGTGGATGCAGGGACACAAGTTGTCCAACCTCGAGGAGCGGACCGCCGCGATCATCGACCGCGGCGCGCCGGTCGAGCTTGCTAGCGATGTGTTCAAGCTGCTCGACCTGTTCCCACTTCTCGATATTCTCGACATCTCGGACATCACCGAGAGCGAGGGCGAAGAAGTCGGCGAACTGTATTACGCGCTCGATGCGCACCTCGGGATAGATTGGCTACTCACGGCGGTTACCGGACTCGCGCGCGGCGACCGTTGGCATGCGTTGGCGCGGCTGGCTTTGCGCGACGACCTGTACAGTTCGCTGCGATCGCTGACAATGGATGTACTTGTCGGCGGCGAACCGGACGAATCACCTGCAGAGAAGATCGCAGACTGGGAATCGACAAACCAGTCTCGATTGGGCCGAGCCAGGACAGCGCTGTCGGAGATTTTCGAATCCGGCACGCACGACTTGGCGACGCTGTCGGTGGCGGCACGTCAGGTTCGCAGCATGGTCAGTGGAGTCGGAGCACAATCGGAGGTATCGCGTTGACGCAGGCACACCAATCGGAATCACCAGTGGTGCAGGGCCCGAAGGGCTTTCACACCAAAGTCGAGGTTCGGTGGTCCGATATGGATGCCTTCCAGCACATCAACCATGCGCGGATGGTGACGCTGCTCGAAGAGGCGCGTATCCCATGGCTGTTCTACGATGATCGCCCTACTAAATC
>JBBSKP010000268.1:0-6038 GCA_038256175.1 Mycobacteriales bacterium | reverse complement strand
TCGAAGAAATCGCCGACCGCCTCCGCCGACACGACGAACAAATCCGACGCCTTAACCGGTTAACCACCAAACCGGCCTCCGATTAGCCGGATAAAGTGCCGATAACGCGCTCGCCGAATCGTTCAACGCATCCCTCAAACGCGAGACCTTGCAGGGTGCGGTCCGGTGGGAAACACCCCGGGCAGCGCGGTTGGCGGTGTTCGGGTGGATAACTCGATACAACACCACGAGGCGGCATTCGTACTGCAACTATCTGAGCCCTGCCAACTTCGAAAAAGCTCACATGACCGGTAGCCTGCTACAAGCCGCGTAATCACAAATCCCGTGTCCATTCACCGGGGACAAGGCCCGGCGTCCGAGTCGATATCGCGATGATGCGGACCCCGGACGGACACAGCCGTCTCGAGCTGACGAAGTTCCATACTCCGACGGTGGTCAGCGCTGGGCCGCAGGACGCACCGAACACGCTGGGACTCCGGAGCATCATGTTCGCCGTCGACGACATCGACGCCACTGTCGCCCGTTTGCGAGCCCACGGCGCGGAGCTCGTTGGCGAGTTGGTGCAATACCAGGACAGCTACCGGCTCTGTTACGTCCGCGGGCCCGAGAAGATCATCGTCGCGTTGGCCGAGCAGCTGTGACGCGCGTTCTTGCGGCACAGTCGTGGCGTCAGCATGTCACTGATGACGTTGGGTCGGTGGTGGTGTCGAGCCACTTTCCGTACGCGTCCCCACCGGCGGAAGCTACTGCTGCGCATATGGATTGAACGGTACGACCAGCAGGTCGGTAGACCGTATAGATTGCATTGCCTTCAGCCGTTGCCTGCCGAAGTGATGGACAAGCGTGATCAGTGCGCAGATACGACGATCCCGGATACTGTGCGAGGAACGACCGGACTTCCGTCGCGTATTGGCCTGGCGCAACAGCATTGGCGAGAACCACGATGCCGCTATGGTCACACGCCGGGTAAGTCATGGGGACGCCGACGTCGAGTTCGACGTTGTTTCCCGGCGCTGTCGGAGCAGGCGGCGGTACTGTCGGGCCCGCCGAACTCTGTACCGGTGGCGGAAGGGCAACGGTCTCAGACACCGATGGTGCCGACTCGGATTCCATTGTGGCAGAAGCGATCGCGCGGCTTGCACCGCTACGAGCGTCATCTTCGGAGTCCAGTCCGCGCGAGACGAACCAGCCCACTGCCACGGCCGCGACCACCGCAATCACGATCCCCGTCGCTACGAGGATTCTGTTTCGCCGAGACGAAGTCTCGCTCGGAACCGGAGAATACTGCGACGGTGCCTGCGCTGACACAGCCGGCGTGGGCGGCCAAGGCGTTCTCGGTGGGACGCCCGCCTCGGCTCTAGTGGGCGCTGGTTGATTCACGAGCGTCTCGGCGTTTCTGCCCGCGTCCGATCGGGCAGGTCTCGGGGTCACGATGGTCGTCTTTCCGCCAGCGGTCCGAGCCTGCTCGGCGGCGTCAGCCAGCTGGCCAGCCGTGGCGAAGCGTTGATCGGGATCCTTCGCCATTCCTCTGGCGATGACCTCGTCGAACCCTGCAGAGACACCTGAGCTCATGTGACTGGGTCGAGGCGGCGGCAGTGACACGTGCCCGTGGTACTGCTGCTCGAGGCTGTTGCCAGGGAACGGCCGTTGACCGGTGAGGCACTCGCTGAGCACGCACGCCAGCGAGTAGACGTCTGCACGCGCATCGGCGCGTCCGGTCATGAACCGTTCGGGAGCCATATACGCGTATGTACCTACTGCGGCACCCGTCCGCGTCAGCGGCGTCGAACCTGCCACGTCTGCGATCCCAAAATCGATGAGATAAACGAAATCGCGAGCAGCCACTAAAAGGTTGGCTGGTTTCACATCTCGATGCACGAGGCCCTGCGCGTGCGCCGCGTCAAGTGCTGCCGCAGCCTGCGCGATGATCGCGACTGCGCGCGCCGGCGGCATCGGTCCGGATGCGCCGATGATCGACTCGACATCCGTACCTTTGATCAGCGGCATGTCGATGTACAACCGACCATCGATTTCACCGTATCGATGGATCGGAATTACGTGAGGCTCCTGCAATTTCGCAGCGGCCTGCGCCTCGCGACGGAAACGCTCCTGATACTCGTCGTCTGCCGCGAAGTCCGGACGCAACACTTTCAGTGCAACCATCCGGTCGCTCGTCGTATCGAACGCCCGGTAAACCTGACCCATTCCGCCGTGTCCAAGAACCTCGTATAGGCGGTAATGCCCGAACGGGGTGCCGTCCATGGCTACCTCAATTCTTCGCATCGCGATGTGAACTAGGTCGGGCAAGTATCACGTCAGGTCGCACTCGCCGCGAGTGGATAAGTCTTGCAGAAATGAGCTCGCCCCGGGTCGTGGTGGGCGTTCGGCGATCTTGATCGTGCTATATGCGGCACGCAGCAATAGACCAGATCGTGGCCGGCAGCCGGCGTCACCGTCCACCACCGATACTCGGATCCTGGGCTGTGATCGAACGAGGCGTCAACCGTTTCTGTTCTGAGCCATCGGGATTCATCGACGCTAGTTCTGCACGGTTCGAAGTGGTTATGTCGACAACCAGGTCTCCTGATTGCGTCGTTGCCCTGGTGTAGACAATGCGTGATCCGTCAGGGGTGAACTGCGGATGCACCGCGTACGTCTCGGTCAGCGGCGTGATCTCTCCACCTCCGGCGGGCATCGAATAGATCTCCGAGCCGTTGTTGCCGCCACGGTTGCTCGAGAAGACCAATGTGGAACCGTCGGGTGAGTACGCGGGATCCGCGTTCCAAAACTGGTCCCGCAGAACCACCTTCGATTCGCCACCCGTCGCTGGCGCCTCGACGATGTATCCGCCGACGTTGAAAACCACCCGCGACCCGTCCGGCGAAAACGTCGCCCCGAATGCGGACTCCTCCGAAGCGATGACGCGCACGTCGGAACCGTCGGTCTTCATGATGCTGATGCCGCCCTTGCTCGTGAACGCGACAGAGGACCCGTCCGGCGAGAAGACGGGCTGGTAGCCGCCTTCATGAACAGTCCTCGTTTCACCCGATTCGAGATCCACGACCTCGATGAACCTGCCTCCGCGGGTGTAGGCCAACTGCGTGACGTCCGGTGAGAGCGCGGCGAAGTTTGCGTACCGACCATCGGACATGTCGTCACCCATGGTCGGGGTGACCTGCCGGAGACCGCTGCCGTCGACGTTCGCCACGAAGACCTGACCCCACCCGTCGTCGAACGACATGATCACCGGCGTCGTGGCGGGCGGCGAGTCGTCGGCGCACCCGATCAGAACGACGGAAGCGGCGACGAGAACGGGCAACAACCGGGAGCGACGCATCGAGTCATCATCGCAGGCCAACAAAGGCCTTGAACTGCTCGACCTGCCGTTCTTGTACTGAGTCAGCTCGAAATTCGGGACATAACCCAGGCTTCGAGCCGATCTGCGGCGCCACACGCGCACCGGCGGCGGCGACCGCTTTGCCCACCATCGGTTGATCGGGTGGAGTGATCGCCGTGCCCGATCACGACATCACATGACGGCATCAGTTCAGCATGCGAAACATACTGCTGGAAAGTGGTATTCGGTGGGGGAGTGAACGTAGCGGGGTCGGGCGCCGGTCCGGTGGTACGACTGCGCCGACGTTCAGTCCAGCTAATGCCACCAATATGTTGTGCTGATGCGCGTGGTCTATCTGTCTGCGCAACTGAGCATTCGATCAATTCGGAAATCGCAGGTATGAACAATCCGTATCCCTAGACGGCCGCCTCGTCCGGACGGTCGGATTGAACTGGTGACGAGTCGTCGGTTTGCTCCCGCGCGACGCGCGCGGCGGTAGGGCCTGGCAGGCTATTCAGCACCCGCCCGGTCACGCCGAGAACCAGATACCACCGGCCACCGCGCCGGGAAGCAACGGCACGATCGCCAGGATCCGCCACGCGGTGAGCCAGTTCCATGCGGCGCCGATCGCAAGCGCCCGCGACAATTCCGCCGGACATGTTGGTGAACGCCCACGAGATCGGGAACGAGCCGAAGGCCATCAGCGGATGGGTGCCAAAGTTGGGGCTCTAGACCATCGCGTCGCCACCGGCTATCGTTCCTCGCCATGACCGTGCTTGTCGACAAGTACATCGAGGCCGTCAACCGTGCCGACATCGATGCCCTGACTGCCCTCTTCGCGCCGACTGCGACTCTGACACAGCGAGATGGGGTCTACCGCGGCACCGGTCAGATCGCCGAATTCTATCGAAACCTATGGCTCGGCGGCCCATCCGCCCACGAGATCGAGAATCAGTTCGCCGATGGGAGCGCACAGATCGTCCAGTTCAAGGCGACCAGTCCGACGGGCGAAACGCGCCACGCCGTCGACGTCTTCATCGTCGAGGACGGGCTAGTTCAGTCCCTGGACATCTACTACCGGTGAATCCTTGGCGCTAGCCCACCGGTCACCGCGGAGACAGCCGATCTAGTTGCAAGTCAATATGATTCCCGAACAGGGATCCTCGATCGGAGCTCGCGCGCCCGGACTGCGCCGAAATCGATGCTGCGATTCGCTAGTCGTGGTCTAGAAATGCGAAGTGGGGTCAAGAGGGCTGCCCAAGCAACTTCCAGTGTCATCGGCACTCATCCCGCGGCTGACTCTGGACGGCCTTCGTGCTGACAAGTATTGAATAGGTCGTCCCCACAACGGGATGGTTCACTGGTCGCTTCTTTCCCTTGCCAAACACCGGTTCAGCTGTCGAACAACGCAATTCCCGTATGTGCAGCCTGTGCGGATCAGCAGAGTCGGTCGTTGCGACTCGTGAGATCGGTCTTCAGCTGATTGCCTTGCGCACCGGAGATCATTGGACGACCGATCCCCTGGAGCCCATCCGATCGCGACAAGTGACCTTCCCCTGTCGAATAGCACAATATTCGTGATGTGAGCGGGGCAGTCCCAGGCAACGACGATGAGTGCTTCGCGTTGCTTACCGACCTGGCGAGTTGTCGCAGTGTCGAGCGAACCTTTGGGGCAGGAGCCCTCGGTGTAGGACCGAGGGGAGTGGCGCGACGTCGGGGGATTCTCGCTTACGCCGACCAGGGGTCGTCAACGGGCGACTGCGCTCGCCAGCCCGGCGACGCGGGCCGCGATACTCTCGCTGAGGTCACGAATCTCTGCGGCGAGGGTATCGCGGCTCTTCGTGTCCGACTCGTGCACGAATGTTGTCGATCCCATTGTGGCACCGCAGTATTCGACGATGCCGCGCTCGATCTGCGTTCGGAAGGCTTCGTACACACCGTGGCGTTCGAAACTCGCCGCGTCGTCGCCCGCAACGGGGATCAGGTGGACGGTGAGTCGGTCCAGCTTCTTCACGAATTCGCTTCCCGGCGTCATTTCGTATGCCCACCCGTTGACGAAGACGCGATCGATCCAGCCTTTGAGTAGCGCGGGCATCGACCACCAGTACATCGGAAAGACGAGAATTAGATGTTCTGCACGATCGATTCGTCTTTGCTCGGCTACCACGTCAGCGGGCGCAGTCCCGTTGCCGCGGAAAAGGTCAAGATCGGCTTCGGAGAATCGGGGGTCGAAGTTCTCGACTCTCAGGTCGGCGATGTCGACTTCACCGCCCGTGGCGCGGATCGCGTCGGCGGTAGCTCGGGCGACATGCTGGGTCAGCGAGTCGGGATCGGAATGGGACACTACGACGAGTGCGGTCATGAGCGTTTCCTTCGGTAAGCGGGACGTCTATGTACCAAGAGTAGGTTACTATTTGTATATAGCGCAAGGAGGTGCCCGATGGCACGCACGAGACTGGCGCGGGCCGACAGATACGACCAGCTTGTGGAAGTGTCGTGGGCCCTCGTGCGAGCGGAAGGCGCGGACGCACTGACCCTGAGCCGGTTGGCCGAACGTGCTGGCGTCGCAAAACCGGTCGTCTACAGCCATTTCGCGTCCCGCGCCGCGCTGTTGGCCGCCCTCTTCAGCGAATTCGACGACCGTCAGACGGTGATGCTCGAGGAGTATCTCGAGGCCGCGGAGGAGTCACTGGATGGCCGC
>JBBSKP010000267.1:0-6050 GCA_038256175.1 Mycobacteriales bacterium | reverse complement strand
GGGGTGCCCGACGTTGCGTACCACGTGTCGGTGCTGATGGGCGGTGCGTCGCCAACGGCATCGTTGCAGACAGCGTCGATGGCAATCGCGTGTGGTCTTGCTGACAACGTGCTCGTGTGCATGGGATGGAACGGGTACTCGGCGCTGAGCCCAAAGCCCGACGCTCGCCCAACCAAACGCACCATGAATCTCGGCCCGATGGGCGAGACGGTCCGGAACCATTACGCACCGTATGGACTGATGTCGGCCGCGCAGCACTACAGCTTGTATTTGAGGCATTACGTCGAGAAGTACAACGTGTCCGAAGATGCCGCCGCAGCGGTCGCGATGGCATGCCGCAAACATGCCCAACTCAACTCGAAGGCACTGATGCGAGGCAAGCCGCTGACGCGTGAGGACTACAACGCCTCGCCGTACATCGCCGAGCCGCTTCGTAAGTTCGACTGCTGTGTCGAGACCGATTGCGCAACCGCCGTGGTCGTCACGAGCCTGGAGCGTGCACGAGATCTCCCGCACCCCGCTGTCGTCTATCTCGCGGGCGCCGAAGGTCACCCCGAGCCCGCCGATGAAATCGCCAACCGTCCAAATCTGCTCGAACTCGGCATTCATCGCGCCGCTCCACGCGCCTTCGAACGCGCAGGCGTGCAGCCACGAGACATCGACGTGCTCGAGATCTACGACTGCTTCACCTATGTCGTGCTATTGCAACTTGAGGCGCTCGGCTACGCCGAGCCTGGCGGTGCCGCGGAGTTCGTGGCGAACGGCAACATCGAGCTGGGCGGCAAGTTCCCGATGAACACCCACGGCGGTCTGCTCTCCCAAGGCCACTGTTGGGGCCTCAACCATGTCGTCGAAGCAACCCGCCAAATTCGCGGCACCTCAGATGCGCAGGTCGACGGCGCAGAACTGGCGCTCGTGACCGGGTATGGCGACCTGGGTGACGGCAGCGTCGCAATCCTTGCGAGCGACCGATGAGAACCTATCTTCCGAAGCCCGAGTGGATCATTCTCGACTGGCATCACGCGTGCATCGCCGCCGAGGTGTTGTGTGTCCAGCAATGCGCAACCTGCAGTGTGTGGCGTCACCCACCACGAAAGTTCTGCGCAAGCTGCTTCTCCGACGATGTCACCTTCCAACCGGTGTCCGGCAATGGAACGGTGCTGTCCAAAGCAGTGAGCCACCGCAGTCTCGACCCTGGCTGGCAGGAACAAACGCCCTACGCCACGCTGCTCATCGAACTCGACGAGGGCCCACGTGTCCTCGCTGCCACCTCGACGGCACCCGACGAGATCAACACCGGTCAGCACGTCACAGTCAGGGTCGTTCCGCACGGCCACGACTTCGTCCTCGTCTGGGCCGACACCGTCACCACAACCTGAAGACTGGACCGACAGCATGATCACAACTCGACTCACCGAGATACTCCAGTGCGATCATCCCGTGATGCTCGCCGGAATGGGCGGTGTTTCCTATGCCGATCTGGTCGTCGCCGTCAGCGAAGCCGGAGGGTTCGGGACAATGGGGGCGGCTCCAATGAGCCTCGACCGGATGATCGCCGAGATCGCCGAGGTCAAGGCGCGCACAATCAACCCATTCGGGGTTGATCTGCTGACCGCTCTGCCGGACCAGATGGAGGCGCAGGTCGACGCGATCATCGCGGGCGGAGCGTCGCTGTTCGTTGCTGGCCTCGGTGTTCCGCGCGAGGTTCTCGATCAATGTCATCGCCACGGCGTACTCGTTGCGAACATGTGCGGCAAGGTTCGCCACGCCGTCGCTGCCGTCGAGGCCGGATGCGACATCGTCATCGCCCAAGGCACCGAGGCCGGAGGCCACACGGGCACAGTCGCCACGATGCCGCTGGTGCCGCAGATCGTTGATGCCGTCGGTGATCGCGTGCCGGTCGTCGCAGCGGGCGGCATCTTCGATGGGCGCGGTCTTGCAGCAGCGCTCGCACTCGGCGCCGACGGCGTGTGGATCGGAACTCGGTTCATCGCCACACCTGAAGCCCATGTGGTGGGCGGCTACCGAGACGCGCTCGTCGATGGGCGCGACGACGACACCGTCATCACACGGGCCTATACGGGTAAGACATTGCGAGCGGTCCGCAACGAATACACCCAGCACTATGAAGATCACCCGGACGAACTGCTCCCCTTCCCTCGGCAGATCGCGAGATCGATCAGTGACGGAGCGATGCATCTCGGAGCGAGACCCGACAGCGAAGGAATCGATCAGGACAAGGAGTGCTTCGCCGCCGGTCAAGGTCTCGGCGGAATCAACGAGATCATTCCTGCCGCCGACGTCGTGCGCCGCTTCATCGAAGACGCCGAACGCGAAATCGGGCGCCTGGGTGTTCTCACGGCACGACGAAGCTGACACACCACCATCTCGAAGACCAGTTTCTGGAGGATCACATGACTGACACCGCCGCACTCACCGATACGAATATTGGCTCAGACTTGAACATCGACTCGTGGCTCGACGAGAACTGGCGGCCAGATGTCGCGGTCGGCGAATGGTGGGAACTCCTCGCCAACGCGGGGCTCGCCCAACCAACGCTGCCACCACCCCACGGGCGCGGCTGGTCACGTGCCCGCGCTGGTGAACTGGCCCGAGCAATGGTCGCCAGAGGCGCACTCGGCCCGCCCGCTGGAATCGGCATGATGTTGGCTGTCCCAACCTTGCTCGCCCACGGTTCTCCGAAACTGATCGAGGATTACGTGCCGAAAATCCTCAATGGCCAGCACGGCTGGTGTCAACTCTTCTCAGAGCCCGGTGCCGGTTCCGACCTCGCAGGGCTCCAAACACGCGCCGAGCGAGACGGAGACGAGTGGATCATCTCCGGGCAGAAGGTGTGGACGTCGATGGGCCAGTGGGCCGACTATGGCATCCTCATTGCCCGCACCGACCCTGATGCCCCTAAACATCGCGGCATCACCTACTTCGCGTTCCCGATGAGACAGGACGGCGTCGAAGTGCGGCCCTTGCGCGAGATGACCGGGCGCGCTCTGTTCAATGAGGTATTCATCGACGAGGCCCGTGTCCCCCATGATCATGTCATTGGCGACGTGGGCGACGGTTGGCGCGTTGCCAACACCACGTTGATGTTCGAACGCAACAGCATCGGTGGCGAGAACGTCGCCGCGCCGAGTGCAGCGCTGGCCGGCACGATTGCAGGGCACCTGAAGCGGCCGGCCGGATCATTCGGCGGCCAGACCCCGGCGCTCGGCGGCGGCATGGTGGGCCCAGGCCTAGTGAAGCAGCTGATCCAGTTCGCTCGCGACACCGGCAGCATCGATGACCCGACGATTCGCCAAGACCTGGTTCGTCTTCACACCTCGCTGCAAATCACCGGGTGGCATGTCAGCCGAATGAAGTCCGGCAGCGCCGCAACCGGAAGTGAGGGCAACCTGATGAAGCTGCGCAACAGCGACATCACGCGCCTCGCTCGCGAGGTCGGTTGCCGGATTCTGGGCGCGGGTGCCATGTTGACCGGCCCAGACAGCCCCACCGGTGGAGCGATTCAGGAGCTCACCGTGTTCTCACCTGCCCCGGCCATCTACGGCGGTAGCGACCAAGTACAGCGCAACATCATTGGCGAACGCGGCCTCGGCCTGCCCAAAGAACCGGGCCCAGATCGCAACACGCCGTTCAGTGAACTACCGAAGAACGGCTGAGCGGAGCAATCGTCATGGGGCCGTTGGAAGGTTGCACGATCATTGAACTGGGCGGTATCGGTCCGGCCCCGTTCGCCGGCATGTTGCTGGCCGACATGGGCGCCGACGTTATTCGCGTCGACCGGACCAGCACTGGCCATGATCTCGGGATAGCGGTCCCTCGTCAATACAGCGTGCTGCTGCGCAGCCGGCGCACGATCCGGATCAACCTGAAGGATCCCCGCGGCGCAGGCGTTTTGTTGCGTCTCGTCGAGGGCGCTGACGCGCTCATCGAGGGCTTTCGTCCGGGTGTCGCAGAACGGCTCGGTGTCGGGCCCGAGGAGTGCCTCGCGAGAAACGAGCGGCTGGTATTCGGCCGGATGACCGGCTGGGGCCAGGACGGTCCGCTCGCTCACGCAGCAGGACACGACATCAACTACATCGCACTCAGCGGCGCCCTCCATGCAATCGGCCCTCCCGGAGGTGCACCAACAGTTCCGCTCAACCTCGTCGGAGACTTCGGTGGCGGCGGCGCCTACTTGGCAATCGGTGTGCTCGCGGCGATGTTGTCCGCACGCGCAACCGGTCGGGGCCAGGTCATCGACGCAGCGATGACCGACGGATCGGCTTCGCTGATGAGTGCGATCTACGGCATGCACGGCTCGGGCTTGATCAATGACGAGCGTGGCAGCAACATCATCGACGGTGGAGCGTTCTTCTATGGGACGTATCAGACCGCTGACGGTGGTTGGGTATCGATCGGTTCGATCGAACGACGGTTCTACGACGAACTGATCACCACGCTTGAACTGGACCCTTCAGACTTCCCGGATCGCGATGATCGGACGCGGTGGCCGGAGTATCGCGAACGTGTCAGCCTCGTGTTCATGACCAAGACACGTGATGAGTGGACGGCGCTGATGGAAGGTACCGATGTCTGTTTCGCGCCGGTGCTGAGCTTGGCCGAAGCCCCTCACCATCCCCACAATCAGGCCCGTGGCACGTTCCTTGATGTTGATGGTGTTGTCCAGCCAGCGCCTGCACCGCGCTTCAGCGCGACACCGACAAGCATCCCCGGCGCACCGACTGCGTCAGGTACCCATACCGATGAGATCATGCGCTCGTCCGGCTATGACGACGGCGAGATCGCCGAACTCCAACAAGCCGGGATCATCGGCGGGGCCGGTCGGCCATGAGTGCCGAGACGGTGGCCTCCGTGAAGGTCGGTACTAGCTTGCCGACGCTGCCCGCGAACGACCCGTTCGGGGCTTGGACGGCCGCGTTGCGGGCGCGTGCCGACGCCAAGCTCGATCACGTGATGGTCGGCGATCACGTCAGTTTCCATGTTGGCTTCGGAATGGATGGGCTGACATCTGCGGCAATGGTGCTCGCCGCCGAGCCCAGGTTGTCGGTCGAGATCGGTATCTATCTCCTCGCGCTCCGTCACCCCGTGCCGACAGCACGGCAGTTAGCAACCATCTCGGAGTTGGCGCCCGGACGCCTGACGGTCGGGGTGGGCGTCGGCGGAGAGGATCGGCACGAGATCGAGATCTGCGAGATCGATCCTGTCACGCGAGGCGCGCGTCTCGACGAGTGCATGCGCGTGGTCCGGGAGTTGTCCACCGGCGAGAAAGTCACGTTCCACGGCACGCACATCAACGTGACCGACGCCCAGATCCTGCCAGCAATTCAGCCGGCGATCCCGCTGATCGTCGGCGGGCGCTCCGCCGCAGCGGTCCGCCGCGCCGGGGTTCTCGGTGATGGATGGATCGGGATCTGGACCTCACCGAGCCGCTTCGCCCGGGTCGTCGACGAAACAGCCGAAATCGCCGCTGAATCCGGTCGCGGCGACGTTTCCTGGAAGCACGCGATGCAGGTCTGGTGCGCGTTCGGTGAGCCCGACGTCGCCCATGATCGACTCGCCCGGTCCATGGAAAAGCTGTATCGGGTCCCGTTCGAGAAGTTCGAGCCGTACAGCCCGTCAGGATCACCCGCCGACGTCGCCGAGTTCCTCTGGCCATACGTCGATGCAGGCTGTCGATCATTCAACCTGCTCACGGTCGGGCCCGACGCGGCATCCGTCGACGGCGCTGCCGAGGTTCGCTCTCTGCTGAATACGTGTCGGTAACGTTGGAACGCCTCCGCTGGTGATCCCTGGACTCGTAAGGTGGACGAATGAGCTCTTCTGCTGGTGACCGCCTGCCCGCAGTGTTCATACCCCACGGCGGTGGGCCGTGCTTCTTCATGGACTGGACCATGGGACCCGCCGACACGTGGGACAAGATGGCGGAGTTTCTGCGATCGTTCGACGACGTCGTTGGCACTCGCCCCGAGGCGATACTGGTGATCTCTGGGCACCACGAGGGCGACACCGTCGAGATCATGTCGTCGCCG
>JBBSKP010000266.1:0-6061 GCA_038256175.1 Mycobacteriales bacterium | reverse complement strand
GGATGTGCGGCTACCTCTTCGAACGTTGCTTGATTCGGGCGGTCAGCTCCTGGACCTGGTCATATACGCGCCGGCGCTCGGTCATTTCCTTCTTGATCTTCTTTTCGGCGTACATGACCGTCGTATGGTCTCGGCCGAACGTCTGCCCGATTTTGGGCAACGAAAGATCGGTGAGCTCACGGCACAGATACATCGCAATTTGCCTCGCTTGAGCAAGTGGACGGGCCTTTCCTGGCCCACACAGCTCGTCGATCGACATATTGAAGTATTCGGCCGTGACGGCCATGATCGTCGCGGCGTTGATCTCCAGAGAGGCCGAATCGGGCATCAGATCGCGCAGGACAACCTCCGCGAGCGTGAGATCGAGTGGTTGCCCGTTGAGCGATGCAAACGCTGTCACACGAATCAGGGCACCCTCGAGCTCGCGGATGTTGCGCTCGATCCGGCTGGCGATCAACTCGAGGACATCGTGTGGGACGTCGAGCTTGTCCATCCGGGCCTTCTTGCGAAGGATCGCGATCCGCGTCTCGAGCTCCGGTGGCTGAACGTCGGTGATGAGGCCCCACTCGAAGCGGGTACGCAACCGCTCCTCGAGGGTGGTCAGCTGCTTGGGCGGCCGATCCGAGGAGACGACGATCTGTTTGTTCGCGTTGTGCAGCGTGTTGAACGTGTGGAAGAACTCTTCCTGGATACCTTCCTTGCCCTCGATGAACTGAATGTCATCGACGAGCAGGACGTCGGTCTCCCGGTACCGCCGCTTGAACGCGACCTTGCGGTCGTCACGGAGGCTGTTGATGAAGTCGTTGGTGAATTCTTCGGTCGACACGTACTTGACGCGCATCCCCGGAAAGAGCCGCTGGGCGTACTGACCCGCTGCGTGCAGCAGGTGCGTCTTGCCAAGTCCAGACGCGCCCCAGATGAAGAGCGGGTTGTATGCACGGGCGGGGGCTTCGGCAATCGCGACGGCCGCCGCGTGCGCAAATCTGTTGGAGGCACCGATCACGAAGGTGTCGAAGGTGTACTTCGAGTTGAGACTGTTCGCCGCGGCCTGCGTGGACGGGGTGTCGGCCGGCTTCGTGAAGTACGACGGCCATGAATTCTGGAGGCTGGCGATCGCCTCTCGTTCGTCGTCGACCTCGTCGAATGCTGAGTTTCCGGCACCACCGGTGAGGCGTCGGCGACGGAAGTCGGTCGCTCCCGGATCTTGGTCGTCGTCATCGTCCGCGTCGCGGGTGAGGCGGCTTTGGTGCGCAACAACCGGAGCGAGTTCCGCGACGAGCTGGGCTTCTTCCTCCGGCGGGTCGTCGGCAGATGCGATCCGGACCCCGAGTCCCTCGACCTGTTCGCCGAGATGTCTGCCGAGTGATCGCAGTATGGGTTCACGAAGGTCGCGTTCGATGAACTCCTGTGCGAGCGAGGACGGGACCGACAGAAGTGCGAATCCCTGCGCGAGCGTGAGTGGTTTGACCAGCCCAAGCCACGCCTTCTGTGCGCTCGAGAGTGAAGGTATCGGTCCGTCGGCGGTCGCTGAAGTCAGTTCGGCAACGACCTCAGGCCAGACGCCCGCCAATGCATTCGGATCGTCCAAAGGGTGCCTCCCCAGTACGCAGCGCGCAGACAAGGCTTGTCTGCACCACAGTTTTCGTCGTGAGTTCCCCCGCATATCGACTTCGTAAGATGTGAACGTTTTCTCGGAAGCCGACGCATGCCACTCGGCCTACGAATATGCCACCTGGGACCTGTCTCCACACAATTATCCACAGATGTGGAGAAACACAGAGCTGTGACTTTGAGGGTGTGACAAGATTTGTAAATCGCGCTGACCTGCAGCGATTCTGACTCAGTTCGGTGAGTTGACCCTCGAGGGGATACTGGACCGTGGTGTCATCGCAATCGCGAGTGGATTGATGCCCGCACGTGGACACCGCCACGCAGGAGGACGCCCCGGTGAGTGCATTCGAAGAAGTTAGCAACTGAGCGCGATTGTCGAGCGTGACACGGGTCACAGTTTGGTAAAGGTCTGAGTTTGACCCCACGATCCGCCGTCAGTACTCTCGAACAGTCACCCATTGGTGTGGTGGCGGCTTTGTGCTGACTGGATTCTCTGATCGCCTGCGCCGCGAACCACCCACCAGTGTTCGACCATTGATTTGTACGACCCACCAAGGGCACCGTTGTGGTGCCCAATGATTTTCGAGGAGTGTTCACCGTGGCCAAGGGCAAGCGGACGTTCCAGCCGAACAACCGACGTCGCGCGCGGGTTCACGGCTTCCGTCTTCGTATGCGGACCCGTGCGGGTCGCGCCATCGTCGGAGCGCGTCGCCGTAAGGGACGCGAGACTCTGACAGCCTGATTCGACCCTTCGGGTTCGGACGCTCGGGTGTTACCTGAGCCGTATCGGCTGCATCATCACTCAGACTTCTCCCGGACGGTGCGCCGCGGCCATCGAATTGGGAGGCGTGATTTTGTTGTGCACGCGTGTTCTCGTCTTGATGCAGTCGATAACCAAGCTCCGGTAGCAATGCCGGCGCTGGTATATGGCGGTCCCCGATTCGGTCTGATCGTCAGTAAGGCTGTCGGCCCTGCTGTCGTACGACATCGAGTCGCACGTCAACTGCGTCATATAAGCGCTGATCTGGCACCGATCGTTCGCGACGACGTGGATATCGTCATCCGCGCCTTCGCGGGCTCCGCTGTTGCCTCGTCTGCCGATCTAGCTCGCCAACTCCGTAGTGGTTTGGCCAAACTCGATCTGCTCGTACCCGGAAGTACGCGATGACGTCCACCACCGTCTCGACATTCGGGCATCGACTCCGCTCGATTCCCGCTCGGGTGTTGATCTTCGCGATCGATCTCTACCGCACGTATGTCTCCCCTACGCGCATGCCTACCTGCCGGTTTACGCCCACGTGTAGCGAGTACGCCGTCGACGCGCTGCGTGAGTACGGCGCCGTCCGGGGTCTCGGATTGACGGTGGTGCGACTGGTGAAATGCGCGCCCTGGCACCCTGGTGGGTGGGACCCGATCCCAGAACGATCCGGATCGGGCACACAGACCGCTACGAGTCACCATCGCATGGTGAGTGTGAACGAACAGAGGAGTACATAGAGCCGTGCTCGACTTCATCTACTATCCGGTCTCCGGAATCCTGTGGTTCTGGCACAAGGTCTTCGGGGCAGTGCTTGGGCCGGAGGACGGCCTTGCCTGGGCGCTCTCGGTTGTCTTCCTCGTGTTCACGTTGCGACTTCTGCTCTACAAGCCCTTCATCAAGCAGGTGCGCACGACGCGGCAGATGCAGGAACTGCAGCCGCAGATCAAGGCGCTGCAGAAGAAGTACGGCAAGGACCGCCAGCGGATGGCGCAGGAGATGCAGAAGCTCCAAAAGGAGCACGGTTTCAATCCGATCATGGGTTGCTTGCCGGTTCTTGCTCAAGCTCCCGTGTTCATCGGTTTGTTCCACGTACTGCGATCCTTCAACCGCACGGGGCACGGCTTCGGGCAACTTGGCTTGACGGCCGAGGAGAACGCGAGCCTCCCCAACTACTTCTTCAGTGCGCAGGACGTGCAATCGTTCCTGAGCGCCCGTATCTTCGGCGCGCCCATTTCGGTGCAGATCACGACACCGAAGGTGCCTGAGCTAGAAGCGTTCGCCAACTTCGGTGGCATACCGACCGTGGCCAACATCATCGCCGTGTCCGTACCGCTGATGATCATCGCCAGCATTGCGACGCACTTCAATGCTAGGGCGTCGGTTGCTCGGCAGAGCGAGGCCGCTGCCGCGAATCCGCAGGCCGCAATCATGAACAAGCTAGCGCTGTGGGTGTTCCCCCTCGGCGTGCTTGTCGGTGGTCCCTTCCTGCCGATCGCGATCCTGATCTACTGGGTGAGCAACAACGTCTGGACGTACGGGCAGCAGCACCTCGTGTTCAGAAAGATCGACAAAGAAGAAGAAGAGAAGAAGCAAGCGTCGATCGAACGGCGGTCACAGAATGCGCCGAAGCCCGGCGCGCGTCCGACGAAAGCCAAGGGCGCGGTCGAGCTGACCAAGGCAGTTGGTGACTCGGTCGGTGGTGACTCGGCCGACTCTGCGGATGTGTCTGATGTCGTTGCCGATCCTGCTTCGAACAGTCGTCCGGCTCAAGCGAAATCGGGGCAGAACCGCCCGGGTGGCGCTGCACAGAAGCGCCCCGCTCAGGGTGGTCGCGCCGGCAACCGCGGTAAGTCGAACAAGCGCAGACGCCGCTGATGAGTGACCGAACCAAGATGGCAAGCCAAGAGCGTACGGAACAGGACGGAGGCGAAGGCACTGTGACTGACACAGCGGTGACAACCACACCGGAGAACGAGCAGAAGAGCGACGCGGATTCCGATGATTATTTGATCGAAGAGGGCGAGATTGCCGGGGACTATCTCGAGCAACTCCTCGACGTGCTCGACTTCGACGGTGACATCGACCTGGATGTCGAGGGGGACCGCGCGATTGTGAGCATTGATGGTGGGCGCGATCTCGCGAAATTGGTGGGACGCAACGGAGAGGTGCTCGACGCGCTTCAGGAGCTGACCCGACTGGCAGTGCAGCAGTCGACCGGCGAGCGGAGCCGGTTGATGTTGGATGTAGCCGGCTGGCGCGCGAAGCGGCGCTCGGATCTGACCGCTCTTGGTCAGGCTGCAGCACGTCGCGTCCTCGAGAGCGGTGAGCGGGAAGTCCTCTCCCCCATGACGCCGTTCGAACGCAAGATCGTCCACGACGCGGTGTCCGGCATCGAAGGAGTGTCCAGCGAAAGTGAGGGCGCCGAGCCGGCTAGACGTGTCGTGGTCATCAAAGATTGAGTCGGCACAAGATGTAAGCGGGGCTTCCGGCGCAATGCCGGGAGCCCCGCTTTGTTTTTCGATGGATAATTACAAACATGTAGTTCGAGTGTCGTCGCGGCTGGAGGTCGGTTTCACGTGGAACAAATCGCAGATGGTTCGTTCGGTCCGCCGCCACCCGCAGCCATCGAAGTGTTCGGTGATCGGCTCGATCTGGCGATCCGATATTGCGAGGCACTCGCAACCGACGGCGTGGAGCGTGGGCTCATCGGACCGCGTGAGGTCCCGCGGTTGTGGGAGCGCCATCTGCTCAACTGCGCGGTCGTTGCGGAGCTGATTGCCGAGGGTCAGTCGGTAGTCGATATCGGTAGCGGCGCCGGCCTCCCGGGAATCCCCCTGGCGATTGCGCGACCCGACTTGAGGGTGACTCTCGTAGAACCACTCCTACGACGAACGAAGTTCCTCGGTGAGTTCGTCGAAGCGGTAGGTCTCGACATCCTGGTCGTCCGTGGCCGGGCAGAGCAACCGGGAGTTGTGAAGGAAGCGGGCGGCGCCGACGTTGCGACTTCTCGCGCAGTGGCACCGCTCGAGCAGTTGGCGAAATGGTCCCTACCGCTGATCCACGAACACGGCCGGATGTTGGCGATGAAGGGTTCGAGCGCCGCCGACGAGATTGCCCGCGACGGAGCGGCGCTCGCGAAGATGGGTGCCAGCGGACTCAAGATCATCGAGTGTGGAACCAAGATTCTGGAGACACCGACCATCGTCGTCCGCGCCGAGCGAGTGTCGAAGCGCCACCAGCGGCGGTAGCTTGCGGGGATGGAGATCCGAGTAGGCGGGGTGGTGTTCCACTACGTGGAGCACGGGATCGGTCGACCCGTTCTAGTACTCCATGGCGCCGGAGTGGATCATCGCGAGGCTGAGGCTTGCTTCGAGCCGGTGTTCGCCGGCATGACGGGGTTGGGGCGGATCTATCCCGACCTTCCTGGAATGGGCCGAACAATCACGCCCGATAATCTGCGCAGCGGTGATGACATCTTGAGTGCGCTGCTCAACTTTGCCGACGAGGTGACCGGCGGGAATGAGCTTCTCCTCGTCGGTCACTCAGCGTGCGGGTACTACGCGCAGGCGATGGCCGCTCGACGCCCGACAGGGGTCGCGGGACTGGCGCTCGTGTGTCCGCTGTTGCCGGGGAGGCGGGGTCCCCTCCCAGAGCATCGCGTCGTTGTCGGGCCGGGTGGGATCGGCGACG
>JBBSKP010000265.1:0-6085 GCA_038256175.1 Mycobacteriales bacterium | reverse complement strand
CGCGCCGCAGGCGGTGGCGACGTCGTCACCGAATTGTTCAAGCCGCTGCCGAGCATGGTTGTCGCACACTATCTCGGCGTGCCCGCCGAAGACCGCACGCAGTTCGACGGCTGGACCGAGAGCATCGTCGCCGCGAGCGCACAGGGCGACACGCTCCAAGCGGCAAGTGCAGTCACCGACCTGATGGGCTACTTCACTCGGCTCATTGAGCGCCGCCGCACCGATCCCGCCGACGACACCATCTCGCACCTCGTCGCGGCAGGCATGGGCGCCGACGGCGATTTCGCAGGTCTCCTGTCAATTCTCGGATTCGCGTTCACGATGGTCACAGGCGGCAATGACACCACCACCGGGATGCTGGGCGGCGCAGTGCAATTGCTCACCGACCGACGTGATCAACGCCAGCTCTTGATCGACGACCCCGGCCGCATACCCGACGCGATCGAGGAGCTACTTCGTCTCACTTCACCGGTGCAAGGCTTGGCGCGAACGCCCACCCGTGACGTCGAGATTCATGGTTCGACGATTCCGGCTGGACGAAAAACGTTGCTGCTCTATGGTTCCGCGAATAGGGATCCCCGGGAATACGGGCCGGACGCCGACGACTTGAACGTGCTTCGCGCGCCGAAGCAGATCCTCACGTTCAGTCATGGCGCTCATCATTGCCTCGGCGCTGCCGCAGCACGGATGCAGGCCCGGATCGCGCTCGAAGAGTTGCTCGCCCGCTGCCCGAACTTCACGGTCGATATCGATGCCGTCGAATACGCCGCCGGAAACTACGTCCGCCGGCCGATTCGTGTGCCGTTCTTGGCTTCCGGCGAATGAGCACGGACCTATGAGCGGCGACTGGCTTCGCGACGAGCGGTCGGACTTTGCGGGCGAGCGCATCCTCGATGCGGCCGCGAAAGTGTTCTTGGACAAGGGCGTAGCGGCGACCGGCATGGCCGATGTCGCCAAGGCAGCCGGGTGCTCGCGCGCGACCTTGTATCGCTACTTCGAGAATCGGCGCGCACTCCATCTCGCCTTCGTACACCGCGAGGCTCGGCGAATCGGTGAGCTCATCGCACAAGAAGTCGCCGACATCGCCGATCCCGGCGAGATGGTTGTCGAGGCCATGCTTGCCGCGATCCGATTGGTGCGGAACGAGCCCACGCTGGCGGCGTGGTTCCAACTGGGCGACGCCGGAATAGCCGGCGAGATCGCGAACTCATCTGCCGTGATCGAGGCGTTGAGCGCCTCGTTCCTCGGCAACGCCGGGCTTTCCGGCTCCGAGATCCCCCGTCAAGCACGCTGGCTCGTTCGGATCATCGTGTCGCTTCTAGCTATACCCGGCCTCGACGACGCGGACGAGCGCGCGATGCTCGAGCAGTTCGTGGGCCCGCTAGCCCGCCAGTTGTACTGAGACGCAGGGTTCAAATCCGCCGAGCAATTGGCAATACTTGACAACTCGTTGGGTTTTCCTAACACTTGATTGCATGAGTCCGGTGAGAAGAGGGGAAACACTCCCCATTCACAATCGCATCGCAGTGTTGCGAGCGGAGCGTCGTTTGAGCCGCGCGCACCTCGCCGAGGCGATCGATGTGAACCCGCAGACCGTGGGCGCGCTCGAGCGCGGCGACCACTACCCCAGCCTCGATCTTGCGCTGCGCATCTGCGACGTCTTCGGCCTACCAGTCGAAGCAGTCTTCGCGCGCACCGAATTTGGCCCACTCTCCACCGAGATGTACGGCCGAACCACCCGACCCAATGCAGGAGGCGACCCACAATGACGCATCCCGACACGACAAGCTTGATCGGCCGCTACCAGGCATACCGCACGCGCCGATTCCTCGCGAACGAACGCAAATGGGCACAGCAGCTTCCCAGTTGGCGCACGCGCGACCGCAAACGGAAGCTCGTAGTCGGTCTCGCAGCGACGTTCGTATTCATGTTTGCCGTTGGCGTGGTCTGCAACTTCGGCATCTGGTGGGGTCCACTGCTCTGGCTCCCGGCGTGCGCGTTGTTCTTCCCGCTCCTGATCGCAGTTCGAATAGTCTCTGGCCGTCAAGATGACGCACCCGAGGCCACGCTGGATGAATGGGAGATCGCGCAGCGCAACAGCGCCCGCTCGATCGGTCTCGCCGTCACCCAATCCTTGGTAACCGTTGCGGCCATGTACCTCATTTTCGGTGCGGTGATCACAGACAACAAGAACGGCGACTTGGTTTACGCGGGCGGCATATTCGTGCTGACCGCACTGCTGATCGGGAGCTGCACGCCGGCGATGATCCTGGCGTGGACACGGCCCGACCTCGAGCCCGACGACGAATCATGACGTCCACACTGCTCGCCGAAGATCTGTTGCTGTTGCTGCTCGATGACGAAACCGGACGGCCAATCGTAGACAGCACCAAGCTGCCGCGGGCGCTCGCTGGAGCCGCACTGCTCGAACTCGCCCTGCCTGGGTCGGTACGGTTGACCGAGGCTGGCGAAGACGTCAAGAAGGGCCGGCTTGTCGCAGTCGCGAAGGCCGACAGAGACACCGACCCGATCACCCGCGGCGCGCTCGACCTGATCCGTGAGTCACGACCTATGACGCCGCAGAGCGCAATCGAGAAGCTGACCAAGGGTTTACAGCATCGATTGACTGCTCGACTGCTCGACAAACGCTGGCTCCGCGAAGAACACGACAAGATATTCGGGATCTTCCCTCGTACAAGTTGGCCCGCCACCGACAATGCCCACAAGACCGCCGTACTCCGCGAACTGGAAGTCGCGCTCATCGGCACTGCAGCACCGGCACCACGCACCGCCGCACTGGTCTCCTTACTCGTGTCCGTCGATGCGGTACCGAAGATCTTCCCGAACGCAGACCCAAAGGCAATCAAGAACCGCGCCAAGGAGATTGCCGACGGCGAATGGGCCGGCGCCGCCGTTCGTAAGGCGATCGACTCGGTGAATACCGCCATCATCGCAGCAGTCGTCGCATCGACCGCAGCAGGCGTGATCTCATCGGGCGCGAGCTGACTTGCTCGAGCGCTACGCGGCGTCGGCGAGCAGGTTGACCACGATCAGCTCGACCGGTCGGTACACCTCGACACCCGCGAGAGGGGCCGGTCGCGGTAACGGTGGCGCGGTCGAGCGATATCGATGCCCCGACGGGGTCGTGACTTCGTAACTGTGCAACTGCGCCCGGGTTCGAGGTTCCGGGTGCGCCGCCCACCCGTCACCTTCCTTGGCGTAGTTGCATGCCGCACACAGCCCGGCACCGTTGTCGGCGGTGGTCTCACCACCCTGATCGTGGGACTTGATGTGATCCCGAGCCCGGATCGGGGCATCACACCACGGCGTTCTGCACGTCTTATCCCGAACATCGACGAACCGAACCAACCCGGCCGGGAAACACCGGGATTTGGACTCCATCGCAGTCAACGCCCCCGTCCCAGGGTGGGCGTAGACCCGGCGTAGCTGCAGCACCGCGGCATCATGATCAGGAGCAGCAGCGGCCGCCTCGTTGTCTGTGGTGTCGGTATCGGGACTGTTCGCTGTTTCGGCGATCCATTGCTTCGCCAACCCGGCGGGGATATCGCCGTACCCCTGGACATGCGCCGGCGTGGACCCCGACCCGAACAACACCTCATCGGAAATCACCAGATTCACCGTGATCGGCTGCTCCGCCGCCGTCTCGACACCTGTCACCCGGGCGACCAACAGGTCCGCCATGATCTGCGACCGTGTCCTGCCTTCGGCGTCCCCGGTAGCGAGGATCGAATCCGCATCCCGACCCAACGTCACATGCACTGCTACGCCTTGCCGCACCGGCAACAACGCCGTCACATAGGCCATGGTGTCCGGCGCTGGACGGCTCGATACGCGACGGTCACCGACCGCTTTCCCCGCACGCCGCACCATCGCCGCGGCATCCAACCGCGCCGCCGCCGTGATCGCCTTCGCTGCGATCGCCCGGTCACCGAGCCCCGCCAACGTCGCGGGGTCCGAACAGAGGTCCCGGTCCACGCTGGCCCGGTGCTCGCGGCTCAACACCGCGGTTTCGCGGACCAGGATGGTGGCTCGCCACTCCGACAGGGCCCCGCGGGCCAGCAGGGCCAGGGTGTGCGGCATTTCTCGGACCAACGCGGTCGCCAACCCGAGATGGCGGGACCCTTGGTTCGGGGACTCGCAGCGGGCCAACCCGACCTCCGCGGCGATCCCTCGACCTTGCTGCGCTGCCGGGATGCCTTTCTCCTCGCGTGTGGTGCGGCGGGAGCGGTCGAACTCCTCGGTCACCCGTGCCTGGGCCGCCGCGCAGGCAGCCTTCAACCCTTCCAACGCCCGCATTGCGTCGAGGCGGCCTGCGTCGTCGAGCCCGGTACCGACCGCTCTCAACGCGCACGCCATGCCGTCGATGCGGTTGGCATCGAGCGGAGAGACCGAGGAATCGACTCGTTCGAACATGTGTTCGAGTCTATCAGAATATGGGGAGTCGAACCAGGCCAATCGTCGGCAGTTTTAGCCGGAGTCGTCACGTCGTCACGTCGTCACGGAATCGGCGTCGCAGACTTGGCGTGAGCCCCCGATGCCTACTTCGGCAACCCAAGATTCCGGTACCGCGCAAGCCGTGCAGACAGGCGTCCTTCGGCCGGCACATCCGCGAGGCTCCGCAGTTCGGCGGCAATGGCCGACACCATTCGCTGGGCAAATTCAACCGCTTCCGTTGCAGCATCAGGAAATTCCGGAACCACTACGTCAACTATCCCGTCGCGCAGCAAGTCAACTGCTCGAATCCCTTGGGCTGCAGCCAACTCCGGCGCATGATCGGTGTCTCGAAATACGATCGCGCTTGCACCTTCCGGCGGCAGCGGAGCTAACCAACCGTGCTGGGCAGCGAGGACCCGATCTGCGGGGAGGAGTGCCAGCGCACCGCCACCGGTCCCCTGGCCGAGCAACACCGACACCGTCGGGGTATCGAGGGTGACCAAATCCGATATACAGCGCGCGATTTCGGGGGCAAGCCCGCGTTCCTCCGCCTCCTTGGACAGCGAGGCGCCGAGAGTATCGATGACGAGGACCAACGGGATCTGCAGTTCCTCCGCGAGTCGCATACTTCGTCGGGCTTCGCGAAGCGCGGCCGGTCCCATTGTTCGGTCGATGGTCTGACCGTCGCGATCGTGTCCGAACAGTACACACGGCATGCCACGGAACCGCGCGAGCGAGTGCAGCACCGTGCGATCGGCCTCGCCTTGTCCCGTGCCGCTCAACGGAACTCGTTCGGTTGCGTGGCGCAGCAGCTGTCGGATGCCCGGCCGATCGGGTCTGCGCGACAGCAGAACCGATTCCCACGCAGGAGTGTCGGGGAGCTCGACGGTCTGCACAGTATCCGCACTTCCCCGCGACGCAACCTCCCCCGACATGACACACAGCGCACGGTGAACGATATTGCGCAGCAACGTCACCGGGACGACCCCATCGATCACGCCGTTGCGGAAAAGGTTCTCTGCCGTTTGCACGCCCTCGGGAAACTCCTCGTCGTAGAGCGCCTTGTAGACGCGCGGACCGAGGAACCCGATCAATGCGCCCGGCTCGGCGACGGTGAGGTGACCTAACGATCCCCACGAGGCGAACACTCCACCCATCGTGGGATTTCGCAGGTAGACCAGGTACGCGAGGTGTGCGGACTTGTGCAGTGCGACCGCAGCGGCAATCTTCACCATCTGCAGGAAGGCAAGTGTGCCCTCCTGCATCCGCGTACCGCCCGAGGTCGGCGACGCAAGCAACGGCAAGCCCTCAGCGGTGGCGCGCTCAATGGCCGTGACAATTCGCTCGGCTGCCGCAACCCCGATCGAGCCTGCAAGAAATCCGAACTCACACGCGATAACAGCCACTCGCCGACCTCGCAGCAGTCCTTCGCCGGTAAGCACGGACTCGTCGACCCCACTGCGTAGCGCAGCCTTGTCGAGGTCGGCCAGGTAGCTCGGCGACGGATCCACCGCAAGCGGGGGACGGTCCCAGCTGACGAACGTCCCCTCATCGAGCACATGATCAAGCAGGTCATGCGCGGAAATCCGCTTACTCGAGGCATGCACCCGTCGAGCCTATCGACCACCGG
>JBBSKP010000264.1:0-6159 GCA_038256175.1 Mycobacteriales bacterium | reverse complement strand
GGGTTCACCGAATCGATGCGGGCGGGTGGCGTGGACGACGAGCTCGCGGCTGGCCATCGCGAGGCGATGGCTGTCGGTGGCGAACAACGCTTGGCCGAGCTCTGTGAACGCTTGCGCGAGCTCGTGAACAAAGCGGGGGTGCTCGACGAGGTTCGGGATGCGGTGCTATCGGAATACCAACGGCTCGGCACCGACGCTGTGGTGGCTGTGCGGTCGTCCGCAACAGGCGAGGACGGTAACGACGCGTCGTTCGCGGGAATGAACGCCACCTTCACCAACATCTGTGGTGACGATGGTCTGATCGACGCCGTACAGCGTTGTTGGGCATCGCTTTTCAGTCCACGTGTCGTCACCTATCGGGCGAGTCGCGGTTTCACAGGGGCGCCTGCGATGGCGGTAGTAGTGCAGTTGATGGTGGCGTCCGAGCGATCCGGCGTAGCGTTCACCGCGGATCCGAGCACGGGGGAGAGGGACGTCATCGTCGTCGAGGCAGCGATCGGGCAGGGCGAAGTGGTTGTATCCGGTTCCGTGGAGCCCGATACGTACGTGATTGCAAAGGATGGGCTGCGGGTGTTGAAAACCCGCGTCGGCATACAGACATTCAAAATCGTTCGTGGGTTGGACGGCCGCGATATGACGGTGCAACTGGACGAAGCGCAAGGGGGGGCCCGCGTGCTGTCCGACGCCGAGGCGAGTCAGGTCGCGCAGTTGGCCATTGCCGCGGAAGAACATTACCGACGCCCACAGGACATCGAATGGGCTATCGCGGCCGGCAAGACCTGGCTGGTGCAAGCTCGGCCGATAACGACGCTGGGCGACCCCGCGGTGACCGTGGCAGCCACGGGCAGCTCCGATGCAGGCAGCGTTCTCGTCAGAGGTCTCCCCGCTGCCCCGGGCATCGCGACCGGCCGCGTTCGGGTCCTCCAGCAACCAGGCGATGGTCCGCAGCTGCTCGATGGTGAGGTGTTGGTTGCGTCGATGACGAATCCCGACTGGCTGCCCACAATTCGACGTGCGTCAGCGCTGGTCACCGACAACGGCGGGATGACGTGTCACGCCTCGATCGTGGCGCGAGAACTCGGCGTGCCCTGCGTTGTCGGTACCCGTTCGGCCACCACCGATCTGGTGGATGGTTCGACGGTGACGGTCGACGGCACCAAGGGCGAAGTCCGCGCAGGCGCGCAAGAACGCCCGAGCGCCGTAGCCGAACCACGCGCGCAGAGCTACGCGGCCGCCGAGCCGACCGGTACCAAGATGTACGTCAATTTGGCAATGGCAGAATCTGCGGAAACTGTTGCAGCCCTGGATGTCGACGGGGTTGGGCTGCTGCGTGCGGAGTTCATGCTCACCGACGCTCTGGGCGGTCGTCACCCGAAGGACCTGATCGCGCGGGGAGAGCAGGAGACATTCGTCGATGCCATGGCAACATCACTCGGCCGAATTGCCAGCGCATTTGGCACACGACCGGTGATCTACCGTTCAACTGATTTGCGCAGCAACGAATTCCGCGGTCTCACCGGCGGGGACAAGTATGAGCCGATCGAGAACAATCCGATGATCGGGTTTCGTGGATGTTTTCGGTACGTTCGTGAGCCCGAACTGTTCGCCTTGGAGCTGGAAGCCCTTGCCCGCGTGCGTGAGCACAGCCCGAACGTGCATTTGATGATCCCGTTCGTTCGCACCCGTTGGGAGCTCGAGGAGTGTCTTTCGCTGGTCGATGCGAGTCCGCTCGGACGCCAGCGTGGTCTGCATCGCTGGATCATGGCCGAGGTTCCTTCGGTCGTCCATTGGCTGCCGGAATACATCGGAATGGGTATCGACGGCGTTTCGATCGGAAGCAATGACCTGACACAACTAGTGCTCGGCGTCGACCGCGACTCAGAGACTTGCTCGGAGCTGTTCGACGAATCGGATCCGGCTGTACTGGATGCGATTTCGCAGATCGTGCACATCGCGCAGGCTCGCGGGATCACATCGTCACTCTGCGGTCAGGCTCCATCGACCATTCCGGACTTTGCTGAGTTCCTTGTGCGACTGGGAATTACGTCGATTTCTGTCAACCCTGACGCCGTGAATGCGGCCCGGCGTTCGGTGGCCGCTGCCGAACACCGCCTGCTCCTCGAGGCCGCACGAACGCCGTCACAACTCCGGTCGACGGAATGAGGCGCGCGTCAGATTGCCGGCAGGTTTTCCCATCTATCAAGGCGCGGACATGACACAGCTCATCGCCCCGCACGATGTACCGGTCGAAACAGTTCCGCGCCTTGCGCTCGGGCCCGACGCCCAGGAGACCGGTGCGGTGGACGGTGGGTGGTGGCCCGAAACACATGCTCTTGCAAAGGAACTCCCCGCCGCACTGGCCGAACTGACCTCACGGCTCGGCGTTGTCGAGCGTGTCCTGTACAGCTTGTCAGAGTGGTCGCTCCAGCCGTCTCGGCTCATCATCGACGGTCGGAGTGTCAAGCTCGACGGCTACCGATACCAGCCGTCCCACACCATCTACGTAGTCGGGCGCAACGGCAGGAGGGTTGTCTTGCTGGTGGTGCCGGCAGACACGGAGCCCGAGTTCGCCCACCATACCTTGACTTCCGCGGCCGCCCCGGGTGATTCATCTTCGATCGACGCGTTGCTCGGAACCGGCCTCACCGCTGCTCAGCGCAGCACCGCCGCCCAGCGGGGACAGCAGCGGTGGGACTCCGACGGTGGCGCACCCGCCGATGGTCGACACCCATCTCTGTCCCCAGCGCACGCAAACTTGGCCACTCACAGAGGAACACGATGACAAGCACCGTCGGACAATCGCGCCGCAACACTGGACCCCAATTGCCCACCCCACCTTCGGGTTGGCCGATCGGGTCCTATCCCACCTATGCGGAGGCGCAGCGGGCCGTCGACTATCTGTCCGACGAGGATTTTCCTGTCCAGGGCGTCACTATCGTTGGTATCGACCTCATGCAGGTCGAACGCGTTCTGGGCCGCTTGAACTGGCAGAAGGTCATCGTCGGCGGCGTCGCGTCCGGCGCCTGGCTGGGTATTTTCGTCGGTCTGATTCTCGGAATATTCACCGGAGGGTTTCTCGCACCACTGTTGGTCGGGCTGACGATGGGCATCGTCTTCGGCGTTATCTCGACCTCGATTCCCTTCGCGGCGACCAAAGGCACACGAGACTTCTCGTCCACCATGCAGTTGGTGGCAGGCCGCTACGACGTGCTGTGCGACCCCAAAACAGCCGAACAAGCACGACAAATGCTTGGTCGCCTAGCCACTACGTGACCTGATTCGCCTGCCGATGTTCCACTACGAACTCTTGCCCGATGATGAGCGCCATCGGTGAGGTCGGCGCCTTCCTCGCCCGCGAAACCGCTGCATCCTCGGCGCTCACCGAGCAGACCGTCGCGGCGCCGACAACCAACGGCGCAACCGTCACGGTCGGTGGTCCGCAAACGGCACGCTAACCGAGCCAATCGGAGCGTTGTCGGAATCGGAGCGATTCGGCTGATGCATTACCCATTAATGAATGCAATGAGGAGATATCAATGACGATTCGAGTAGGTGTGAACGGTTTCGGTCGTGTGGGCAGGAACTTCTTCCGTGCGGTAGATACGCGACGCGCTGCAGGTACCACGGACGTCGAGATCGTGGCGGTGAACGACCTCACCGACAACACGACCCTGGCACATCTGCTCAAGTATGATTCCGTCCTCGGGCGTTTGCCTCATGATGTGTCGGTCGACGGCGACGACATTGTGGTGGGAGAGCACCGAATCAAAGCATGGTCGATCGCAGACGGACCAGCGTCGCTGCCGTGGGGCGATCTCGGTGTAGACGTCGTCATCGAATCCACCGGTCGCTACACCGCGGCGGAACAAGCCCGAGGTCATCTACACGGTGGCGCCAAGAAAGTCGTTGTGTCCGCGACGTCGAAGGGTGCTGACCTGACCGTCGTAATGGGGGTCAATCACGGCGACTACGACGGCACGCAGAACGTCGTGTCGAATGCTTCGTGCACAACGAACTGCTTGGCTCCGATGGCGAAGGTCCTCGATGAGGTGTTCGGCATCGAGCGCGGCCTCATGACCACAATCCACGCGTACACGCCTGATCAGAACTTGCAGGACGGTCCCCATCGCGACCTTCGCCGCGCTCGAGCGGCGGCGATCAACGTCGTCCCGACGTCGACCGGGGCGGCCCGCGCGATCAGCTTGGTCCTGCCACAGCTCGAAGGCCGGCTCGATGGGTACGCCTTGCGCGTGCCGGTGCCGACAGGTTCGGCCACAGATCTGACCGTCGTCGTCCGAGAGCCTGCGACCGTGGCGACAGTCAACGCTGCGTTCGCCGAGGCGGCCGCAGGCGAACTCGCGGGTTTCCTGTCCTACACGGAGGATCCGATTGTGTCGTCCGATATCGTGACCGACCCGTCGTCCTGCATCTTCGACTCCGGCCTTACCAAAGTCACCGGCAACCTCGTCAAGATCGTTGGCTGGTACGACAACGAGTGGGGCTACTCGCACCGACTTGTCGACCTCACCGGACTCGTCGCGTCAAACCTCTGAGTAGCGATCGCCGACAACTCACTGCGGACCGTGGGCGCTTCCGTGGGCTTCACGAATTGTGCCGAATCCCTTGCGCCCCATGCATTCGCACAGTCCGTCGAGCACTCGCTCGACGAGCTGAGAGGGCGGACGCACGGCAGGGGAGGCCGTCAAACTTCCTCGCGCACAATGATGATGGGGCAAGCTGTGCCGTGCAGCACTACCTGACTGGTCGATCCGAGCAACATGCCAGCGAAGCCACCCCGGCCGTGACTTCCGACGACGACGAGCTGTGCCGTTTCGGCATGTGCGATCAGGTTGGGCGCCGGTCGGTCGTTGACAACGACGCTGCGAACGGAGACTTCGGGGAACTGCTCTTCCCCTCTTGCGAGGCTTTCGGCAACGACGGCCTCCTGCGCCGCTTGAACCGCCGGCCAATCCGGGCCAGGTGCGATGAACTGGTTCGTGTCGCTCCACGCGTGAACCGCGACGAGCTCGGTGCCGCGCAGTGAAGCTTCCTCGAAGGCCACAGCGATCGCGGCTAGGCAATTGCCGGATCCGTCGACCCCGACCACAACTGGTCCGTTGGTCCGCGCGGCGAGTTCAGTGGCGCCTTCGTGGATCACTGCGACCGGGCATCGGGCATGACAGGTCACCGCAGCGCTGACCGATCCCAAGAGTGTGCTGCTGAAGGCGCCCGCGCCGCGGCTTCCCACCACGACCAGGCGGGAGCCCTTCGATGCGTCGAGCAGTGCGGGGATCGGCGGCTCGCCTGCGAGTTCGGTGAAGATGACGAGATCCCTACCCGGTGCGAGAGCGGCCCTTGCGATGCGCGTCGCCTCGGACAGCAGTCGTTTTCCGTCCAAGTCGGCCCGGTCGAAGTCGTGTTGCGAGAAGGTGATTCCCGCTCCGTAGGTTATAGGGAGTGCGATCGCGGCGATGATCAGAAGTGGGACGCGATGGCGTTCGGCCTCCTGTGCAGCCCACGACAGTGCGCCGTACGAAATGGCGGAACCGTCGACACCGACAACGATCGGTGGGATGTTCGACATTCGAATTCTCCTTTAGGTTTGCAATGGTGTCGAGCGCTCACCCGCGCGCGGCCGTATCGATCTCGGCCAGGGTTCCCGCACTTGGAAAGCAGTTCGAGGTGGAGCGTGAATCTATTTGTGTAGCAATACTTTAGGGTTACGAGCAGGGTGACGACACCTGCTGTGATGTCGAAGACATTTTGATCCTGTTTCGCGCGCCGGCAGAATCCACCTGGTCGTACCCGGCCGCTCCAACGATGCGGCGCGCAGTACCTGCACAGGCAGGGTCGAAGGTCATTGATTCCGCGGCAACCGTCCACAGCCGCGAGGTAGGCGCGGCAACTCCGACGCTGGTGTTCTCGTTCTCGTTCTGGCTGTACTGCAACCGCGGGGTGCTGTGGCCGGGGTGTCGCTGTGTCCCCGAGGCAGTGACCTTCGGCCCTGCCCGGCGGCTCGGTGTTGGGGCCACGATCGATGAGGACGCATTCCCGCGACGTGTCTCGCTGATCGCGGAATCGATATCGACCCCTAAGGAATTGCGATGAAGGCTGCTGTTGTCACCGAATTCGGTGCACCGCTCACTGTGCAAGACATTC
>JBBSKP010000263.1:0-6341 GCA_038256175.1 Mycobacteriales bacterium | reverse complement strand
TGGTGATCGCCCGCATCGTGCTCAACGGCGACGACGCCAGCCTCTACGCACTCGGAGCCGTAGCGACGAAGGCCGCCTTCTGGTTACCGCAAGCGGTGGGTGTGGTGCTCTACCCGCGGATGGCCCACCCCGAGCACTCTGCAAGCGCAATACGGTCCGCACTCGCGGTGCTGCTGGGGCTCGGCGCGGTGACCGTCGTCGGAGCTGCTGTCGCGTCGCCGTTGCTACCGCTCGTGGTCGGCGAGGCGTACGCGCCGATCAAGGGCATGCTGTGGGCGTTCGCATTGGACGGCGCCCTGCTCGCGGTCCTGCAAGGCGCGTTGCTGTCCGTGATCGCGGGTGGTCGAACGCGGCTGGCGCTGATTGCATGGGTTGGGCTCGCCATCGAGCTGATGGCGATGCTGACGCTAGCGAGTTCGGTTGGGCAACTCATCGCCATCGCGGTTGCTGGGGCTGCCCTGACAGCAGGGGTCGCCAGCATCACCGTGTTGCGGACGACGCCGAAGCGTTCCTGACCGGGGACGTGTAGGCATAGTCGTCCAGCGGTGATTCGCTTACCGCTGTAGTCATAGGAGTGGTCCCACTGAGCCGGCTGGACAAGATTCCCCTGAAAGTCCTCTGCGCCAGGGATCCCGACGACGGCTTCGGGTTGATGTAGCCACCGACCGCGCCGATCACGAACCGGGATGTCATTTTCGTGCGTTCGGAGAGATGCAGCGTCCAGTAGCCGTCGTCGTCCCGCACCTCGCGCACGACGGATTTGCCGAGGTGTTGTCCCGCCAGCTTCCACGGACGCCGGCACAGATTCCGGCTGGCCCGGCGCCGATCACGACGACCTCACAGCGCGGCTCGGTCAACATTTACCCAGGAGCAACAGCGTCAGAATTCAAAGGGCCCTCCCGGCGGGTTCTCACTGGTACCCGATACTGTTAGTACCAGTCAGTTGGCAATGCGTGAGCTACCGATGTTTGTTCGGACCCTCGGCCTCGATTTGACAACCAATCCGATAGTCCATATTTTCACCTTGCCCGTGCCCGCCTCAGGTAAAAGGCCATCAGGCGGTGCATTGAGATTTCGATACGCAGTTTTCGCATTCTGTGACGCTCATATGGCCGATAATTACCGGACGTGCGGTCGGTTATGTTGGGATTGATGTCGCTTACGGGAGAGGACAACTTCAGTGGCCCAGTGGACGAGTGCTGTAGGGCGCGCTCGGCCATCGCGCCACCGATTCACGCTCGCGATAGCGGCGCTGTTGCTTACTTCGTTCTGGATCGGCACCCCGGCTCAGGCGGTACCCGCGCCGGACGCGTCCATCTCGGATCCTGATTCAGGACCGGTCATCACGGTCGATACGCAGACCTTGGGGCTGGGCGGCGCAATCACGTTTGTCGGCATCGACGACCTCGTGTCCGTCACCCTGCCAGTGTCGGACGGGTTGTCAGCGCAGTCGTTGATCGGAGATATGCAAGTTCCCGGCGGGGTAGCCCGCGGCTGGATTGACGTCGAGTCCGGGGATCGGATCATCGGGCGGGTCGATATCGACGCAACACCGCCGGGCCCGACGTCGGTTTCGGTGTCCTTCCCGTTATCGGGAGCGGTCGTCGATCAGCACGCTGTCACAGTCGCGTTGCGGTTGCACCTGATCCCGTTCGACGGCGTGTGCCCACCGGACTGGGAAGGCAGGTCCGTCACCATCGCGAACACGCAAGTTCTGTATACCGGAACGCCGACGCCACCGACTGTGATTGCTGACTTTCTACCGCCGATACTGCAAGAGCTCGACCTGATAGTTGCACCGATCCCCTCGGCCGCGGAAAGCGAGGCGGCCGTCGTTCTCGGCGCTGCCGTTGTTGCGCACTACGGATCACAACCGGTGCAAGTGAACACCTACGCGCTCAACCCGGACGGCTCGGTTCCACCCGGTCGTGGTGGTCCGTTCGTCCGAAGGGTCACTATCGCCGACGCGGTGGCCGCGGCAACCGAACTGGTGCCCGCACCGGATCGCGTCCCCACGGTCAGAGTCTCCGGGTCCGGGTCGGCCCTGTTAGATCAGACACGATTGCTCACCAGCAAGATTTCTGCGATCGCCGTACGTTCGCGTGCCACGGCCGGGTCGATGGACCGCCCTGCGATGCTGGCGCCGCATGTCACTAGTTTGCGCAATCTCGGCTTGTCGGCGCCGTCGAACATGACAGCGCGCGGTATCGGCAGGGCGCGCGTCGTTGTCGCGATCGCCCAGTCCGACTTGGGCCGCGCATCGCACAATCTGCGCGTTCACTTGCAGGGGTCCTACACACCATTGCCTTCGACGCAGGCCGGGGTGTTGACCGTCGATGCCGGCGATCACCGCATCGACAGCTGGCCGGCGACAGCTGACGGCCGCATCGATCGATGGATCGACATTCCAGACGACGCCTTGCGCCCCACGATCGACCTCGCGGTCACACTCACCGCAACCGGTCTCGACTACGAGTGCGGGCGCACTATGCCAGTCGTCTTGTCGATCGACCCGAACAGCCCGGTGACCAGTGACGCAGCGTCTCCACCGATACCTCCTGGATTCAGGTCGCTACCAGCCGCGTTACTACCCCGCGTCAACGTGGCGACGAGTACCACTTCGGCGGCAGACCTCTCGCGCGCGGTGTCCATGGTCGCAGGCATGCAGGCAATGACTAGATCGGTCCTGGACCCGCACTGGGTGACGATGTCCGAAGCAGCCGACTCTGCGTTTCCCGCTGTGCTGGTCGCGAGTGACGGCGCTCTACCGCCGTCGGTCACGCTGCCATTGGCGCGGACCTCGGGGGCGACGGTGACACTCACCGACCCCGCCGCTGATCAGCCGCAGACGGTGACCTTCGAAAGCGACATCACTTTCGCATCGATCCAGGCGTTTTACGACGGCACTCACCCTTGTCGTCGCGAGTTCGGAAACTGTGCCCGCCGAGCTGGATCGGGCGTTGTCCTGGATCCAAAGCCGTCCGGGGCGCTGGGCCAGCCTCGGCGGCGACGTTCTGCTCGCTGTACCCGGACGCGAGCCGATCGGCCTCAGCACTACTACTGGCGCACCGCCCCACCGTGACTCATCCAACTCCTCGGCACTGTGGATCACGACAATCGCGGTGCTGGCACTGATTGGTGCAGGAGTAACGGCGACAGTAATCCGGCGTCGACGCCCGCAGTGATCATGGAGATTGCGAGACGGCAGCTGCATCTTCATCCGGTATCGAGTATCGGGTACCGGTGGGCACTGATCGCGGTCTGCACTGGAGCCGCGTTCTGGTCGACATGGGTATCGCTGATCCACGAGGTAGCCGGCGGGACTGTCGTTGGCTATGTATTCGTCGCACCCCTGTTCGCATTGGTTGCCGCACAAGGTATTCAGAGTCGGCGAAGCGGCGAGCTTCCGATTCATGACCGTCAGATCGACACGATCGTCGGCGGCCTGACGATTCTGGTTGCTGCCGCGATTTCGGGTCTGCTGGTTCCCCGGTACGCCGAGGACTACCAGCTAATGCACTTGGACCTGTTGGCGTGCGTGTTCTTCTGCGCGGGGGCGGCGACGTTGTTGTTCGGACTTCGGCCCGTGACCCGGTTCTGGCCGGTGTGGTTGCTACTCATTGCGATGGGACCGTTGCAATACCGCATGGGCGCAGTCCTTCTCGGCGGATCGCAATTCGCCTACGGCGCTGTCATGGTCTTGTTCGCCGCGGTGGCCGCGGCGATCTCGGTCGGCAGGAATCGGCTCCGCGCCGGTCTCGGCTTCGGCCTGACCTTGGTGTTCGGCCTCGCCCTGGTCGACCTGATCGGCTCGGTGTTCCCCACAGCGCCGCTCCTGGTGCTGCAATTGGTTCCACCATTCGTCGCCGCCACCGTGGTGGGCATAGGTTTCTACCTGTATCGGCGGCGCGGACGATCGTTACGCCCGTTGGGTCGACCGGTGGCACCGCTGACCGCGAAAACCAGTCGCTGGACAGCGATCTCGTTGGTAGCGGTCTCGATTGCGCTGTTCTGGATTTCTGTTCCCGACACCCGAACCACCCCCTTCCCCGAAGGTCCGCCCGCGACCGCTTCCGCCGCGCTGATCGTGCCCTTGGGATGGCATCAGACCGATATCGCCGAATACGCATGGCCCACTCGCTATTTCGGTTCCCGCGCCAGTTTGGTCCGACAGACCCTGGTCGCCGACAACGGTGATCCGCGGTGGGACAAACATTCCCACCCCCGCATGGTCTCGATGGACGTACTCGACACCACCATTCCTGCCAGGATGCAGGTGTACCCGCAACGCAGCATGTACCAGCTCGGCAGCGCACGCATCAGCCCGCCCATCACCGTGGATCTCGGTCACGGGGTGACCGGTGAACTTCGGACTTTCGTCGACGACGCGCTGCTACTGACCTGGACCAACCTGACATTTGCGTGGATGCGCGGCGATGTCGCCCAACGCATCAGCCTGATCAGCGTCGACAACCACGACCCGACGGCCACATTTCCCCAGCCGACACCAGCCATGGCCAACAACATCGCGGTCGTCCTCGCTGTCTTTCTGCGCGGTCGCGGCGTCATCGACGACACAGCACCGGACTACAAGGACGCCGAGCTCCTTACCCAGCTCGCTCGCGCCGTCCTCGCGAGCCAAGGTGCGTGACGTGATCGATACGGGCACTCCAGAATTCCGCGCCGCGGCATTGCACGATGCAGTCCATGGCCTACGGGAGAAACACCCACTGTCGTCGGCGCAGACCGCCTTCACGCGCGGACAACGCGCGATCGGGTTTGATCCTCGCGGGAGCCATCCTGATCGGCGCTGTCGTTTTCCCATTGCCGACCCTGACGATGTTTACCCTGATCAGCACCCTCGGGTACGCGTGGACGACTCTCGACAGGCTGCTGCTGTTCCGGCGCGGCCTGGCCGCTGACGCCATCATCATCACCATCACCGACGCCGCCGCACTGGCGATTCCGGATGCGGAGTTACCTGAATACACCGTGTTGGTCCCGGCGTACAACGAGCCCGAAGTCGTCGGCCATCTCATTGCGGCGATGACCGCGCTGGACTACCCACGTGCCAAACTGCAAATCTTGCTGCTGCTCGAACAAGACGACGAAGTGACGATCACTGCGGCGGCTGCGGCGAATCTCGAGGACGTCGTGACAGTCCTTTTGGTTCCCCCCGCCGAACCGCGCACCAAACCGAAAGCCTGCAACTACGGCCTGCATTTCGCCACGGGCACGATCGTCACCATCTACGACGCCGAAGACATCCCGGAAACGTTGCAGCTGCGTCGGGTTGTTGCCGCCTTTGAGCAATTGCCTGCGAATACTGCATGTATCCAGGCCAAGCTGGCGTTCCATAATCCGGGACAGAACCTGTTGACTGCGTGGTTCACCGCCGACTACGCGCTGTGGTTCAACTTCGTGTTGCCGGGGCTGATGCGCAGCAACTCCCCGATTCCACTTGGCGGGACCTCCAATCATCTGCGTCGCAGCGTGCTCGACCACATCGGAGCATGGGACCCCTACAACGTCACCGAAGACGCTGATCTCGGCGTGCGAATCGCCGAATCCGGCTACCGCACTGCGGTAATCGATTCGACCACCCTCGAAGAGGCCAACAGCGATCCGATCAACTGGATCCGGCAACGCTCCCGCTGGTACAAGGGCTACCTGCAGACCTGGTTGGTGCACATGCGGCGGCCACGTCGGCTTTATCGAGCCTTGGGGCCGGTGGCAATGATGCGGTTCACAACCCTGCTCGCCGGCACACCGATCATCGCGTGCCTGAACATGGTGTTCTGGCTGATCACGTTGACGTGGCTGCTCGGACAGCCAGCATTGGTGCATCAAGCATTTCCGCCGTATGTGTACTTTCCGGCGCTGCTCTCACTTGTTTTCGGAAACTTTGCGGTGCTGTACATGAATCTGATCACGGCACGCGAAACCGGGAACCCCGCACTGCTGCTCGCTTCCCTCGCCGCTCCGCTGTACTGGGGAATGATGAGTGTTGCCGCACTCAAAGGCTGCTACCAGTTGCTCGTCAATCCGTCCTACTGGGAGAAGACTTTTCACGGCCTTTCCACCCCGACTACGGACGATACGCAGACCACGACATGACGAGTGCTATTGCCCCGTCGCGGGCGCGTACACACGCGATCTTCTGGGTAGTCACCGCTATGTATCTCATCTGCGGAACGTTGCTAGGGATGCATTACGGCTATTTGCAAGGGGATGCCCTCAGCAGAGTCGCGGCCGCGCGAAGTGTCTTCTTCAGCCGCGATCCGCACTTGGCGGCGATCGGATTCATTTTCACACCACTGACGACGCTGGCTCAGCTGCCG
>JBBSKP010000262.1:0-6357 GCA_038256175.1 Mycobacteriales bacterium | reverse complement strand
TGCACGCGGAGTACTCCGCGTCGAGCGATCAAGACGGCCAAGCCGAGGACAAGTTGGCGTTGGCTCCACCGCCGGCGGCAGCGGCACCGCCCGCTGCACCCGCAGCGCCCGCTCCAGCAGCGCCCGGCGCTCCGCCTGTCGATCCCACGACGGCTGGCGCGTCTGCTGGGCCCATCGAGGAGAAGTACCGCGAGCTAGGCGGATTGAACAGCGATCTCGGCGCACCGGTCGGGCCCGAGATGATGTTGCCGCAGTCCGCCGGAAAGTTCCGGATGTTCGCCAACGGTGTGATCGTGTGGACGCCCGAACTCGGCGCTCAGGAAATGTCCACGAGCTTTCTCACAGACGTGCTCCCCGCGGGAGAGGGCGAGTAACCCTCTGCTGTCGCGGGGAGCGGGTGAACGTCTCGGCTATCCCTTGTGCCACGGCGCGAGTGCGCGCACCCGCGTGTCCCGCAGGTAGAGCCCGATCCACACGGCGATGGTCACGTAGATGGAAAACAGCGTGGTGCTCACGAGTGGCTTCTCGTTGATCAGGTTGACCGTGGCCGCGCCACCGAGGTAGCCGGTCAGCAGAATCGCGCCCAGAACTGACGTTGCAGGGACGACATAGAACGCCAGGCACACGATCATGACGATCCCGCTGGTCGCGGCGACGTAAGAGGGAACGCCCAGCTCGGTGAAGGCATCGCGAACAGGCTCGACGTTCGAGAGATGGATGATCGCGTCGAATGCCAGGAACGCAACGACGACGCCGCTGAGGATGCGGCCGATCAGTCGGGACCGTGCCGAGATCGTGGTGGATTCGGTTGCGGCGGGGGCGATACGGGTGGTGGTCATGTCGAGTCTCCGTTTCGGCTGGGTGTTGACCGGACCTTGTTGGCCTTACCCATGCGTCGAACGGGATTCCAGGAAATCGACAAGCAGACTGTTATCCGCTCGGTTGGATCAACAATCGCTTCAGAATCTTGCCGGTCGCACTACGCGGCAACGAGTTGAGGAACGTCACGTCCCGCGGCACGGAGAAGCGGCTCAACCGGTGGTGCACGTACGAGCGGACCATGTCCTGATCGAGCCGCGCACCGTCGCGTGCGACGACGAATGCAGCGAGCCGCTGGCCGAACTCCGGATCGGGAACACCGACGACAGCGACCTCGCGTACCTGCGGCAGGTAGGACAGTGCTTCTTCGACCGGCCGCGGGAAGACGTTCTCGCCACCGGAAATGATCATCTCGTCGTCGCGGCCGGAGACGAACAGGCGGCCTTCGGCATCGAGATAGCCGAGGTCGCCTGTATCCATCAGTGCATCCGCGATCTGCGGCGACGCGGCGTCGGAGTATCCGTCGAACAGCATGTCGTTGCCGACGAATATCCGTCCCACAGCACCGCACGGGACTGCTTTGCCCGCGGCGTCGAGGATCGCGACCCGCGTACCGAGCGGCGGACGTCCAGCGGTGAGCGGCGCGGCACGGAGGTCGGTCGGATCGGCGATCGTTGCCCACGACACTTCGGTCGAGCCGTAGAAGTTGTACAGCACGTCCCCGAAGGTGTCCATGAAGCCGACGACGGTCGATGCGGGGATCGGTGAGCCGCTGCTGGCGACCACGCGCAGACTCGAGGTGTCGTAGCGAGACCGAACCTCGGGTGGCAGATCGAGGATGCGCTGCAACATGATGGGGACCGCGATCATCGAGGTGCAACGGTGCACCGCGATCGCGCGCAGGCACTCCTCGGCGTCGAAGCGGTCCTGCAGCACAACCGTCGAGCGGAGCGGCGTGCTGATCTGCAGCGCGGCGAGGCCCCAACTGTGGAACAGCGGCGCCGAGATCAGCATCGTCTCGTTCATCTGCAACGGCATCCGGGACAGCATTGCCGCGACCGTCCCGAAACCCTTCGGCGTCGGCCTGCGTGCGCTCTTCGGGGCGCCGCTGGTGCCGGACGTCAGCACGACCAGCTGACCGGGATCCTTGGGGCGCGTGAAAGCGACGGGCGCAATCGCGAGCAGATCGTCGAGATTTCGGGTTTCGGGGTCCGCGGGCCGCGACGAGGTGCTGATCCGGAGAAGTTCAGGGCGCAGGTACTGCACGAGCGATTCGAACTCGTCGTCGACGAACAGGAGCTTGGGCTCATGCCTAGCGAGAACTTCCTCGATCTGCCGAGCGCCGAGACCCGTATTTATCAGGATTAGGTCCACGCCGAGTTTCCCGCACGCCACCATCGTTTCGACCATCGCAATGTGATTGCGCGCCATGACGGCAACCGTGTTCCCCGGTACGACGCCGAGCGTGGTGAGCGCCGCCGCCAACTCCGTGGTGCGCTGGTGGATGTCGGTGAAGGTACGCGTGCCGCGATCGTCTGCAACCGCGATGTTCTTCGGCGAGCGTGCGGCGGCGGCAGCGAATCCACCGGCGAGCGTAAATCCCCACTGCGCAAGCGAATTCAGCTGCCGGAAACCACGGTCGGGTCGCGCCGCGCGCACAACTCCGGTCTTGACCATCGTCTTCGCGATGCTCAACTGCAGGGAGCGGTAGTCACCGCTGTTGGATACCTGCGACGTCGGCGTTCCAGCGAGATAATCACCGACTCGCTGCAGCCCCTCCCGTGCCCACATAGTCAGTGCGTCGTTGTAGACACGGCTCAGTTCGGGGTGCACAAGCGCGGGTTTGAAGAAGGTCGCGATCACGCGGGTACCGCCGGGCTCGGCCTCGTACAACCGGACCGACACGAAACTGCCGATGTCGATTCCCTCGAGCGTGAAGTGTTCCTCGGCCCGATTGAGTACAAGACGGACCTGAAGATCGACCGATTCGCCCTTGTTGGATCCGGTGCTGCTGGAACCGACCCGGACCAGGTAGGTGGCGGGTTCGCCTGGTTCAGGTTCTGTGAGTCGCTCGCACGACCCGATTCTGCGAAAGAAGCGAGGGAACCATTCTGCGACGATCAAGCACTCCCATACCTGGGCACGGGGCTGCTCGAGCAGAACATCGACGTCGATCACATCGGATACCACGAGGTATTCCTGTCGGCTTGGCCCCCGGAAGTGCGGTTGTGTCCCGTAATTTGTACTGACTGTCTCGACGTGCGGTCAAGCTCGAGGGTCCGCGGATAGATTTGGGTGTATGCGGGTACGAATCGTCGGAACAGATTTGCCCGGCCGCAGATTCGGCGAATACGAGAACGTGCACGTCGGAGTCCAGTGCCGCAGTGACGTCGTCGATTGGACGCCAGGGGACGCGGCCCGCGCAGAATTCGAGTTCGAGATCGAGCTGGTCCACAAACCGGAGGGATTCGATTTCCGTGGGCCGTACGTGCACGGCAAACGTGGAGCGCGATTTCTCTATCTCAGCTGGGGGGATCTTTCCCCTGATGGTGGCTGGACGATGTTTCGCCGGGCGAAGCTGCTGCTCGCCGATCTCGATGCCACGCTGCTCGCGGCCGATCGGATCGAAGGTGCGCTGCGGCTCACCGACGGCCGCGGCGGCCCGCGATGCGCATCGGTTCGGCCGCCGGATATTGCATGGTCGGTTCAGCACACGTGAGCGCTGATGCTCCATTCCTGACGAATAGCGACGGGATCCCGTCGGACATCGCAGGGAATGGGCAGTGACCGTTCATCACCAATGCTTGACATTGACGCAGCGTCAACTTGCATCCTTGTGTTGTGAACAGAATTGCCGAATGGTCCATCCAGGACCTGGCGAAGGCTGCGGGAACCACCAGTAGGACGCTGCGCCACTACGGCGAGCTCGGTCTGCTGGCGCCGTCCCGAATCGGGAGCAACGGCTATCGGTACTACAACCAGGACTCGCTCGTGCGGTTGCAGCGGATCTTGTTGCTTCGCGAACTCGGCCTCGGCCTGCCTGCCATCGCCGAGGTGCTGCGTGGCGCACAGGACACCGCGTCCGCGTTGCGAACTCACCTCGGCTTGCTCGAACAAGAGCAGGACCGGATTCGTCGCCAGATCGATTCGGTACGAACGACATTGCACAAAACGGAGGGAGGTGAACAACTTATGGCAAGCGAAGTTTTCGACGGCTTCGATCACACCCAATACAAGGACGAAGTGATCGAACGCTGGGGCAAGGACGCCTACGAGAGCAGTGACACATGGTGGACCGCGCTGAGCGACTCCGAGAAGAAGGAGTTCCAGCAACGTCAATTCGACATCGCCCGCGACTTCGGCGAAGCGTGTGCAGCCGGACTCTCGGCCGACAGTGCCGAGGTGCAGGCGATTACGCAACGGCAGTTCGACTGGATCGGCGTCGGCTGGCAAGGGCGCCGACCTACGGCGGAGTCCTTCGTCGGCCTCGGCCAGATGTATGTCGACGATCCGCGCTTCACGGCCAACTACGACGTCCACGGCGTCGGCACTGCCGTCTTTGTCCGTGACGCAATGAAGGTCTACGCGGAATGGAATCTGTAGGTACCGAATCTGTAAGCGAGGACCCGCCGGTGCAGCGTCGCCCCCCAACGACGACGCTGCACGCCCGGCGCATCGACTGTCGCACGCCCGGCGACAGCGGCTCTGTGAGCCCGCCGATAACCGGGCAATTGTCCAAAAAGATACCGTAATCGCCGGTCGATTAGCCGTAAGTTGGCCGACACGCCCGAACTTTGTCGGTGCCGCAGAGGCGTCAGGGAGTCCAGCATGTGGCGCCTGGACAGAGAGCCCGTCGCGTTCCGATACCCTGAGAACCCGTGACCGCTGCTACGCCGGACGACCCGATCAATGGCTCCTACGACCTGATAGTCGTTGGCTCCGGTTTCTTCGGGCTGACAATCGCTGAGCGAGCCGCCACCCAGCTTGGTAAGCGGGTGCTCGTGCTCGACCGCCGCCACCACCTCGGCGGGAACGCCTACTCCGAACCTGAGCCGCAGACCGGCATCGAGGTGCACAAGTACGGTGCGCATCTTTTCCACACGTCGAACAAGCGTGTGTGGGACTACGTCACCAAGTTCACCTCGTTCACGAACTATCAGCACCGGGTATATGCGCTGCACCGGGGCCAGTCGTACCAATTCCCGATGGGCCTCGGCTTGATCTCGCAGTTCTTCGGCAAGTACTACAGCCCCGAAGAGGCGCGCGCCCTGATCAAGGAGCAGGCATCGGAGTTCGACTCGAAGGATGCGAGCAACTTCGAGGAGAAGGCGATCTCGCTGATCGGCCGCCCACTGTACGAGGCGTTCATCAAGGCCTACACAGCCAAGCAATGGCAGACTGACCCCAAGCACCTGCCGGCCGGAAACATCACGCGCCTGCCGGTTCGCTACACCTTCGACAACCGCTACTTCAACGACACCTACGAAGGCCTGCCGGTCGACGGGTACACGAAGTGGCTCGAGAACATGACCGCCGACGAGAAGATCGAGGTTCGGCTGAACACCGACTGGTTCGACGTCAAGGACAAACTGCGCGCGGAATCGCCGGATGCTCCGATCGTCTACACCGGGCCGCTGGACCGCTACTTTGACTACGTCGACGGCGAGCTGGGTTGGCGCACAATCGACTTCGAGACTGAAGTGCTGCCGACCGGAGATTTCCAGGGCACACCGGTGATGAACTACAACGACGATGACGTTCCGTTCATCCGGATCCACGAGTTCCGCCACTTCCACCCGGAGCGGGACTACCCGAAGGACAAGACGGTCATCATGCGGGAGTTCTCCCGCTTCGCCAAGAGCGGTGACGAGCCGTACTACCCGATCAACGCCTCCGACGACCGCGAGAAGCTGGCGGCCTATCGCGCCAAGGCAAAGCAGGAAACGGAGTCCGCCAAGGTGCTTTTCGGTGGCCGCCTCGGGACCTACCAGTACCTCGATATGCACATGGCCATCGCCAGCGCGCTGTCGATGTACGACAATTCGATCAAGCCGTACTTCGAAACGGGCGAGCCGCTGCACGGGGTGGACGAGTGACCCCCAAGCACGAGCTCGCTCCGGAACTGACAATCGAAGACCTGGCCCCGCTGGGTAAGTCACTTTTGCAGCGGGTGATCCTCCCGCGACCGGGCGAGCCGCTGGATGTTCGCACGCTCTACCTCGAGGAAGCCAAGACGAATGCTCGTCGCGCACATGCGACATCGCGCACGTCGTTGTCGGTGGGCACCGAGTCCGAGGTGTCGTTCTGTACCTACTTCAACGCCTTCCCGGCCAGCTACTGGCGCCGGTACAGCGTGCTGCAGTCAGTGGTGCTCCGCCTCGAGCTCGCCGGCCACGGCAGGGTGGACGTCTATCGGTCCAAGGCCGACGGCTCGCGAATCCATGTGCAGGGCAACGAGTTCACCGGCGGCGAGCTGGAATTTGACATCACGCTGGCGCCGTTCGAAGACGGCGGCTGGATCTGGTTCGACATCACAAC
>JBBSKP010000261.1:0-6365 GCA_038256175.1 Mycobacteriales bacterium | reverse complement strand
CGCGGTCGCTCGCGCCAGGACCTCGAACTCGTCCGTCGTACCTGCACCGCTGATCAGGATCCGTACCTCACCGAGGTTCGCCACCCACGCGGGTTCGGAACCTTCATCGGCGTACACCACCCAGGTTTGCCCGTCGACCGACTCCACACCGGTGGCGGCGCGCTCGCCGACGACAAACGGGACAAGGGCCTCTTCTGTCGCATTGCTCTGGGTCAGCTGGATGTAGCGACCGGGCGGGGTGATGTAGCCGGCTGTGCTGACCTCACCACCGCCGTTGCCGCCGACCGACCCGCGACTCCCGGAGTTCGGCTGCCAGCCGTCCGGCACGTGGGGATTGCGGATAGGGAACGACAGCTGGCTGGCGTCGTACTGCATCGCCGCATCGATATCGAAGTTCGGCACCGGCCCAGGCTTCGGACCCCCGGCATGAAACGAGCATTGACTCGCAATGCCGGCCAGGATCACGCAGAGCAGAACCAGCGGGAGTAGCGATAGCGCCATATCGCGGGAGTTCTGCAGGATGCGCGGTTTCTCGGATGCCACGACACCAGTATCCCAGCACGCTTGCAGATGGCCGAACCGGCCAGGACGTCAGGCCAACCGGTGGCGACGCTTTCCGCTCTGAGAGAATTGCCGACGAGAATTGCAAACGAGTTTTGCACGGCAACTCTCTCCAACTCTGTGAAGACCGAACGCAGGAGGCATTGGCGCATGACGGCCAGCAGCAAACCGAGTCGCCGCGAGGCCCCGGACCGTAACCTCGCACTCGAGCTGGTCCGCGTCACGGAGGCCGGTGCGATGGCTGCGGGCCGCTGGGTCGGTCGTGGCGACAAGGAAGGTGGCGACGGCGCCGCCGTCGATGCCATGCGCCAGCTTGTGAGTTCCGTGTCGATGCGCGGCGTCGTCGTGATCGGCGAAGGCGAAAAAGACGAAGCTCCGATGCTCTACAACGGCGAACTGGTCGGCAACGGCGACGGGCCTGACTGCGACTTCGCTGTCGACCCTGTCGACGGCACCACGCTGATGTCGAAGGGCATGCCGAACGCCATTTCGGTGCTCGCGGTCTCCGAACGTGGATCCATGTTCGACCCGTCGGCGGTGTTCTACATGGAGAAGATCGCCGTCGGCCCAGATGCGGCTGACGCGATCGACATCACGATTCCGGTGTCGGAGAACATCCGTCGCGTCGCCAAGGCCAAGAAGTCGAGCGTTTCCGACATCACGGTGTGCATCCTCGACCGCCCCCGGCACCTGGAGCTGATCCAGCAGGTCCGGGACACCGGCGCTCGGATCCGCCTAATTTCCGACGGAGACGTCGCCGGCGCGATCGCCGCAGCTCGACCTGACTCCGGCACCGACATTCTTGTCGGCATCGGCGGCACGCCTGAGGGCATCATCGCGGCCGCCGCAATGCGCTGTATGGGTGGGGTGCTGCAGGGCAGGCTCGCACCGACAGACGACGACGAGCGTCAGAAGGCCATCGACGCCGGCCACGACCTGGACCGCGTGTTGCTCACCGAGGACCTTGTTTCGGGTGAGAACGTCTTCTTCTCCGCAACCGGCGTGACTGACGGCGACCTGCTGCGCGGTGTGCGCTACAGCGGCGGCGGTGCCCACACCCAGTCGATCGTGATGCGTTCGAAGTCGGGGACCGTCCGGATGATCGACGCCTATCACCGTCTGTCCAAACTGCGCGAGTTCTCCTCCGTCGACTTCGACGGCGACGAGTCCGCCCAGTTCCCGATGCCCTGACGCGCTCCTTCCCCACCGTTATCCCAATGACGAATGACGAGGTTCAACTCATGACCGAAAGCAGCGAGTTCCGCATCGAGCACGACACCATGGGCGAAGTGCGCGTGCCCATCAACGCACTGTGGCGTGCGCAGACGCAGCGTGCCGTGGAGAACTTCCCGATCAGCGGCCGTCCGCTCGAGCGCACGCAGATCCGCGCTATGGGACTGCTCAAGGCAGCGTGTGCTCAGGTCAACAAGGACCTCGGGCTACTCGACGCGGAGAAGGCCGATGCCATCATCGCCGCCGCCAACGAGATCGCCGAAGGTCGCCACGACGACCAGTTCCCGATCGACGTCTTCCAGACCGGATCCGGAACCAGCTCGAACATGAATGCCAACGAGGTCATCGCCTCGGTCGCGAAGGCCAACGGCGTTGACGTGCACCCGAACGATCACGTGAACATGTCGCAGTCGTCCAACGACACCTTCCCGACCGCGACGCACGTCGCCGCCACCGAAGCTGCGGTCACCGACCTGATCCCCGCGCTGGAATACCTGCAGCAAGCCCTCGCAGCCAAGGCAGCCGAGTGGAAGACCGTCGTGAAGTCGGGCCGCACCCACTTGATGGACGCGGTTCCGGTCACCCTCGGCCAGGAGTTCGGCGGATACGCACGCCAGATCGAGGCGGGTGTCGAGCGGGTCACGGCGACCCTCCCGCGCCTCGGCGAGCTCCCGATCGGTGGCACTGCAGTCGGCACCGGACTCAACGCTCCCGATGGTTTCGGCCCGAAAGTCGTTGCCGCCCTGGTGGCTTCGACCGGAGTCACCGCGCTCATTCCGGCGAAGGACAGCTTCGAGGCGCAGGCCGCCCGCGACGGCCTCGTCGAGGCTTCCGGCGCGTTGCGCACCATTGCCGTCTCACTTACCAAGATCGCGAACGACATCCGCTGGATGGGGTCGGGCCCGCTGACCGGTCTCGGCGAGCTCGCGCTGCCCGACCTGCAGCCAGGCAGCTCGATCATGCCCGGCAAGGTCAATCCCGTGCTGCCCGAAGCGGTGACGCAGGTTGCCGCTCAGGTCATCGGTAACGACGCAGCCGTGGCATGGGGCGGTGCGGCAGGTGCGTTCGAGCTGAACGTCTACATCCCGATGATGGCGCGCAATGTGCTCGAATCTTTCAAGTTGCTGGCAAACGTGTCGCGGCTGTTCGCTGACAAGTGCGTCACCGGGCTCGTTGCCAACGTCGACCACCTCAAGGAGCTCGCAGAGTCGTCGCCTTCCATCGTGACGCCGCTGAACTCCGCGATCGGCTACGAAGAAGCCGCCGCAGTCGCCAAGCAGGCGCTCAAGGAGAAGAAGACGATCCGGCAGACGGTCATCGACCGCGGCCTGGTCGGCGAGAAGCTGTCGGAGGCCGAACTGGATCGCCGGCTCGACGTGCTTGCGATGGCAAAGGTCAAATAGCTCACCTTCGACCAACCCAGAGCGAGGGGACCTCCGCCGCTGCCAATGCGGCCGAGGGTCCCCTCGCTCTGGTTCGAAGCCGGGTAGGGGGCTAACGTCGTCCCATGAACCGGCACATCACGGCCGCAGTAACATTCGCGTCGATGCTGGCGTTGGCCGTCGGCTGCACGACCACCACGTCGCAGGAATCTTCGTCGACGAGTCCTGATTCGAGTTCGATGTCCGAGCAGCCTCCCAACGTGGTGGCGGGTGTTCCGATTCCGAGCGGCCGTGTCGATGATGCGGTCGGCAAACTCGACGGCCTTGTCGCCGACCTGATGACGAGCTCAGGTATCCCCGGCATGGCGGTTGCGGTAGTGCATGGCGGTAAGACTGTGTACGCCAAAGGATTCGGCGTCCGCGAGGAGGGCCGCAACGACGCCGTCGATGCCGATACCGTGTTTCAGCTCGCGTCGGTATCCAAATCGTTGGGCGCGACCGTCGTCGCGCATCAGGTAGGCGCGGGAACGATCGCGTGGGATACGCCCGTCGTATCGAAGCTGCCATGGTTTGCGCTGAGCGACCCGTTCGTGACACAGCGTGTGACGGTCGGCGACCTGTACTCACACCGATCCGGCCTCGGACTGCACGCCGGGGACAAGCTCGAAGACCTCGGGTACGACGGTCGAGAAGTGCTCGAACGCTTGCGCTTCGAACCCCTCGATCCTTTCCGAGTCACCTACCACTACACCAACTTCGGCATCACAGCCGCCGCCGAGGCTGTTGCGCAATCGGCAGGCATCGACTGGGCTGCGCTATCGGAACAGACTCTGTATCAGCCCTTGGGTATGGCGTCGACAAGTTCCCGCTTCGCCGACTTCGAGCGACGTCCCAATCACGCGGTCGGACACATGCTGGTCGACGGCAATTACGTCGCCAAGTCGGTCCGCGATCCCGATGCGCAGTCGCCCGCAGGTGGTGCCAGCTCGTCGGTGAACGACATGAGCCGTTGGCTCACCATGGTCCTTGGAAACGGCACCTACGACGGCAAGGAAATCGCGCCGGCCGCCGCCCTTCTGCCCGCCATCACCCCGCAGGTCATCTCCGATCAAGCACTGTCGCCGGACTCACGGGCGGGCTTCTACGGCTTCGGCTTCAATGTGTCCCAGACGCCAGCCGGTCGAACGACGTTCAGCCATTCCGGGGCCTTCGCATCCGGAGCGGGAACGAACTTCCTCGTCATCCCCTCGGCCGACGTCGCGATCGTTGCCCTGACCAATGCCGCCCCGATCGGCATCCCCGAAACACTGACTGCCGAATTCTCGGATCTGGTTCAGTTCGGCGAAGTTCGCCAGGATTGGAAGAGCCTCTACAAGAAGGGTTTCGAAGCCCTCGACGACCCGGAAGGCTCGCTCGCCGGGACGACTGCGCCAGCCAATGCCGCTCCCCCACAACCACTGTCGACGTATGTCGGGTCGTACGCCAACCAATACTGGGGGCCTGCCACGATCACCGAAAGCAACGGCGGCCTCGTCCTGACACTCGGCCCCAAGGCCCAGGCTTTCTCGTTGAGTCATCGGGAAGGCGACACGTTCACCTTCATGCTGGACAACGAAAATGCGCCACCCGGAACGATTTCCACAGCAACGTTCGCAGGAAATGCACTCACTCTCGAGTACTACGACGACAACGGATTAGGAAGGTTCACCCGATGAGCGAACTCAGCGACCTTCGCCAGGAAGCGATCACCACAGTGCGAGAGTTCCTGGCCGCACTGGAAGTCGACGCCGTAGACGAGGCGCTCGAACTCGTCACCGGTGATGTCGCCTGGATCAACACATCGCTTCCGACGGTGCACGGGATCGACAAACTGCGCCGCGCCCTCGAACTCGGACCCAAAATGCATATGGGCTTCGAGGCGCACATCCATCAGATCGCCTCCGACGACAACGTCGTGCTCACCGAACGGACCGATGTCCTGCGGTTCGGCCCGGTGCGCGTCGCGTTCTGGGTGTGCGGCACGTTCGAACTTCGCAACGGGAAGATCGCGATCTGGCACGACCATTTCAGCTGGGGTGCCATCCTCCGAAGTGCCGTCGTCGGGGTAGTCGAAAGAGTGCTACCCCAGCGACGGCGTCAGTTCAGCTGAGCGATGTTCAGCTGAGCGATGTTCAGCTGACTCGACGTTCGGCGATCTCGGCGCGTGCTTGCTCGCCGTCAGCGCCGAGATCGGTGCGATCGAAAATGTTCCATTGTGCAAGCAACGGACCGAAGACCAGTTCGTCTTCGCGCGCCGGATCGTAGATACCAGCGGCTGCGAGCTCGCTCGTGCTGTCCCGACCACCCGGAAGCGGGATGAGCGGAACCTGGAAGCCGCGCACGCGGCCCGCGATCGCTTTGGCGGTCTGATCCGGGAAGCGATCGAGCGAAGCGCTGACCACGTTTGCGTAGAAGGTCCTCTGCAGCTCGTCGTCCGCAGCGATTCGCTCGCAGATACCGGCGACAACCGGATCGCCACCGAGCGCGCCGGTGTTGCGCAGCCGGATGCTCGACGCAGCTTCCTCGAACGCGCTGTTCGCGAGCACTTCGAGCAGGTGCATCGGGGGAGCGATGTAGTTGCTGGTCATGTGGGTCATGCGAACACGCTCGAGCTCGACCGGATCGACGGCGCGCGTCAGAACCATGTAGTCACGGATCACGATCGAGTGGCGGTTCTCCTCGGCGGTCCAGCGGCCAACCCAGCGCCACCAGGGGCCGTTGCGGAGCTGCCGGGCAAGTTCCCGGTGATACGACGGCATATTGTCCGCCGCGAGCAAGGCAACGGTGAGACCGAGCTTTCCGTTCTCGCTCAGCGTCGATTGCTCGGGCGCCCAGTCGACGCCACCCAGGAACTCGAAATTGCGACCTTCGTCCCACGGAACCAGGTCTTGGGGCTGCCAGCCCTGCGCCTCGCCCAGGTGACGGTGCAGCTCAGCTTCCACCACGTCGGTGAGCGCAATCAGCAGCTCGCGGTCGTTCAGTTCGTTCGGCACGCCAATACGGTAGCCGCTACCGCCGCGCTGCGAGGTGCCTCACATAAAAGTGAGCGCGAAGTAGTGGCTGGTGCCTCACATGTAGTGAGCGCATGGAGGCTTGCGTTACTTCGTTTTGGCCAATCGGTCGATTGACGGTTGCAATGCTTCCAGATCG
>JBBSKP010000260.1:0-6530 GCA_038256175.1 Mycobacteriales bacterium | reverse complement strand
CGTGGCGGGAGCGATCGTCACCGGTGCAATCGTTAGGGGTGCAATCGTTAGGGGTGCAATCGGCGCGACAGTGGGCAGCGTTGTCGGGGCAACGCCCGGAGCGGGCGCGGTTGTTGTCGTAGTCGCGCCGGGGATCGGCGCTGCGGTCGCAGTCGCGGATAGCGCGCCACCTGACACAGCCACAACGAGCCCGACCGCAATCGCTGCGACAGCCTTCGACACACGCCTATGCCCACCGATGCCCGATACTTGCCGGATCGTCGGGCGGTCCCCACTGTCGACGCGCATGCTTCTAACTCGCTTTCTCGAACTCGTGAAGGACTGCGCGATGATCTAGCGGTACACCGGACCGTCCCGCTGCAATTGTCAGCGGTTCCCGCAAACTGTGGCCATCGTGCCAACAGAACTAATCACACGGCCAGCGACGCGGCAAGCCGAACTTAACATGGTTCAAATCACACCGGGCGGTTTCTTCCGTCGAAGAGCCACCCTAGGGCGGGTAAAGCCCCACCTCGAGGTACTAGAACTGGAAGGCAGACATTACGCATGAGCACCTCGGCGTTGGACCACGCCACGGTCCACCACCTCGGCGGTCCCGGACGCGTCGCCCACGACCACGGACATGAGGTCATCAGCTTCGTCATCGACAAAGTTCCTCACGTCGCCGGTGGATTGTTCGGCAGCGGCCACTACGCCGGGTACGCACTGATCGCCACGATGTCGTGCGCTGCGCTCATCGCGTACGTCGTTCGCTTCCGTCGCAGCAGCTGACGCAGCACGGCGCTACGGCACGGGCACGGGTTCCGGCACGAGCGGAACCTCGATGCGTGCGACGGTCCCCGATCCCGGTCCCGGCCGAATCGAAAACGTCCCTCCGGCTTCGACAACACGCAATTCATGGCAGACCAGCCCGATATGGCCGCCCTTGCGGCTCTCGTCAAGGGCGCCGGCGGTAATACCGCGACCGTCGTCGACAATCTCCAGGACGGCGAGACGTCCGACCTTGGCGAGCTCGACACGGACATTCGACGCGTCGGCATGTTTGACCACGTTGCTGAGCAGTTCGCGCGCCACTCCGAAAAGCAACCCGTCGACCGGCGTGTGGGATTCACCCGTCCATTCCGATGTCCGAGTTTCGACGTCCAGTCCACCCCGTGATTGCGTTGTTCGAGCGAGATCACCCAACGCGGCCGCGAGCCCTACGTGCTCGAGAACGGCTGGATGCAACTCGGAGACGGTTGCCCGCAACAGACGCGACGATTCGTTGAGAGCATGCGTAATCCGCTGGACCGCCTCCGGACCGGAACCGTCGACGATGTCCTCGAGGTCCATCTTCGCGGCGAGGACGTACTGCAACGCTCCGTCGTGAAGTTGTTCCGACAATGTCCGCCGCTCGCGCTGTTCGACATTCATCACCTCGGCGAGCAGAACGGTTCGGGCGCGCACGAGTTGACCGATAGTGAGCACTCTCGATCGCTGGATCGCGGTCAGAAACACAGCCCCCGCACACAACACGGCCAATGCCAATGTGGACAGCAGAATCGAGGACCACGGCTCGGCGTTGGAAGTCTTGGTAGCCCAGCTTGCGGCAAAGAACACAACGACGGTCGCTGCGACAACACTCGCGCAGATTAGCGGCCGCAACTGCGTGCATGCCAGCAGAGGGATCACGAACAGCCCATTGGTCAGGATGTCGGCAGTCCAACTCTGCTCAGCCTCTATACCTGTCAGCAAAGTCAGGCCAGCGATCACTGCGAGGTCGACGAATAGTGCCAACCAGATGGCATCGACGGGTCCACGCCCACCACGACCACTCCACCACGCAAGCGCCGCCGCCCAGATCGCGTACGCAGCGAGCAGGCCGAGGCAAATTCCGTCACTCCTGACGGGCGGGACGATGAACAGCGTCAAGCCGACAAACAGGACAAGCGCCGCACGCAAGAACAGCTGCAGACGCACTCCGCGATATGCGTGTTCGAGCATGACGCGTTCGAGATCGGGACTCCCGCCGAATTCCGCAGCCGACACATTGGCCTCCTCAGAGCGGTCCGAATCCGAACCATGCAGGACAGACAGGCGCTTGACCTGCACCGATACCGCAAACGTACCAGGGTTCCGGGCCGGTCCCGTGTACCTCGACGCGACGCGTCGACGCGCGTGAGCAACGTTCTCGAAATATCGCGCGCCTACGGTTGCTCTAGCTGACCAACGGGTCTAACTGACCGAAGTTCGACGACGGAGACATCACGTGCGACTGAGCAAGGAAACGCGGCGTACACGCACTGCGCGAATCCGCCGCGTGTCAGCCGTCGCCGTACTCGTAGTCGCCGTCGGTACCGCCGTCGCCGGCTCGGCCACTCGTGCGCCGGCTGACCCGATTCAGGTGTCTCCCGCACCGACGATATCCGCGGCACCGACATCTCGTATGACGTTGACCGCCCTCGGCGACTCGATTCCCGCCGCAGTCAACTGTCCCGGTTGTGCGCCGTTTGTCGAACTCTTCGCCCGCCAACTCGCCACTCGCGACCGAGCGCCCATAGAGGTCACCAACCTCGGTGTCAGCGGATGGACCAGCGACGATCTGCTCGACGCCCTTGCTCCCGACGGCGACGACGCCGCGACGGTTCGAGACTCGGACATACTGACGATCACGATCGGTGCCAACGACTTCGCGCCTCAGCTCGAGTCTTACGTCAACGGCACATGCGGTGACGACGACCAGCTCTCCTGCTTCGAAGCCGACATGGCCGACCTCGAAACGAACCTGCGACAGGTGCTCGCTCGGGTCACAGACCTTCGAAGTGGTCGAACCTCCGGAGTGTTCGTGACCGGCTATTGGGATGTGTTTCCCGACGGTGAGGTCGCCGAGCAAATGTACGGGCGGCAGTTTCTATCCGATAGTGCGACTCTGACCCAGCGCGCTAATGCGGTGATCGACAAGGTCGCCACCGACGCCCACGAAACCTACGTCGATCTGTTCGGCCCATTCAAAGGGACCGCGGGCAGCTACGATCCGATCGAGCTGCTGGCCGACGATGGTGACCACCCCAATCAGGCTGGGCACCAAAAGATCTCCGACGCACTGACTTTGGCATCCGCGCGGCAGGAGCCTTGATCGCTGCGTCACCACGATATGACGTAGCGATTCCAGACCACCGCGCGGTCACTCTGTGTCACTGTTATCGGACAGATCAAAGTTGATTGGCCGATTGGAGACGGCATGAACGTCGGCGGCAAACGCGCAATGGTCGGCATCGCCATGTCGACACTGTTGTTGGGCGGCCTGGTCGGATGCAGTGACGACAGCGATAAATCGGCGTCGAACTCGACCTCGTTGACAGCGACGGCTAGTGCAGCCGAGGAACAAGACACGGTTCTACGGCAGGAGGCGCGCTGGTTGGCAGCTATCACCGCCGGCGACAAGGACACGATCGAATCGATCTTGAGTCCGAATTTCAAGCACATCAGCAGCGATGGAAAGCTTCTCGATCGAGGACAGGAAATGGCCAGCATCGTCCCGGAGCAATTTACGATGAACCCGACAGAGCAGACCGTCGACATAGTCGGCGATACCGCCGTGATTCACGGCGTCAACACACTCGTCGAATCCGGCAATGTGATTGCCCGAGAACGATTTACAGACGTCTTCGTCAAAGAAAACGGCACTTGGATGGCGCTGGCTGCGCACGAGACCAACTACTAGATCTCCGTCCATGCTCCGGTGTCACGCGACCGCAACAGCGCGTCGACAACTTGGGCCGATCGAACACCATCGGCGAACGTAGGTAGCCCGATCGGATCACCACCCCGGACAGCGGAGTACGTATCCGCCACGAAAGCGTCGAAGGCGAGCGCGTATCCCTGCGCGTGACCGGCGGGAAGTACTGACAGTCGGCGCTGCTCAGCCGAGCCCCATTCCGGCGACCGGGCGAGGGTGCGCGAACCCTCGTCGGTTCCGAGCCAGATGGTCTCCGGATTCTCTTGATCGAACGCGGCACTCCCCCGCGAACCGTCGATCTCGAACCACAACCGGTTCTTTCGCCCGGCCGCGACCTGCGAAATTGTCGCGCTCGCCAGCAACCCCGCCGCGGTCCGCAGCAGAGCGACGGCGCCGTCTTCGGTCGTCACCTCTACCTCTTCGGTGGCCGCCGCCGCAGTCGAAAACGCCGGTACCGAACCACCGGGACGTGTCGGATACGCGATGGATGTTGCGGCGACCAACGTCGCGAACCGGTGGCCTGTAACCCATTCGACGAGATCCACCCAGTGCGAACCGATATCACCGAAAGCCCGCGAACGTCCGCCCCGGCCTGCACTCACGCGCCAGCTAGCGGCGTCTCGCGGGAGCATCCAATCCTGCAGATAACTGCCGTGAACTAGGTTGAGATCCCCGAATTCCCCTGCCTCGCGGCGGGCACGAATCTCGCGCACGAGTGGGTGATACCGGTAGACGAACGGCACAGTCGCAACAAGCCCACTTTCCTGAGCCGCCACAGCCATGGACTGCGCCTCGGCGAGATCGAGTCCGAGCGGCTTCTCGCAGACGACATGCTTGCCCGCGCGCAACGCTGCGATCGAGTACGGGGCATGAGTGTCGTTCGGTGTCGCGATATGCACGATGTCGACGTCGGACTCGAGGAGCGCGTCGAGTGACGGGTAGGCATGCTCGAGATTCCAGCGGTCGGCGACCTCGCGTGAGCGCTCAGGGCTCGATCCAAGAACTCCAGACAGCCGCGCACCTGCCAAAAGAGCTCCGCGCCTGTGTGATTCGGAGATCATGCCCGTGCCGACGATTGCGACACGAAGGGCATGCCCGCCATCGGTGTTCGCGACGGCGCCGGCGGTTCTCGAAGTCGGGTTCATGACGCCTTCCGGGAGTGCGGGTGACGAATCAATCGACGGTGCTCAGCCTAGAACGGGACCTGAACTTGGGAAACTGCACAATCAGCCACCGCGAAGTCTGGACAAATGCAGATAGCGCAGCCCGGGCGTCGCCCTGTCTACTGGTGCACCGACGTGGGTGATCCATGTCATAGATCACAGTGAAGTGAGACGAGGATACGTGTCGGGAATCGGCAAGAAGTTCCAATGGGTTGCGGCGCCGTTGACGGCGCTATGTATGGCCGTGTCTGTAGGCGGGCTTGCGATGGCTGCTCCGTTGCCACCATTTCCGCCTGACCAGAATCAGTTGCCGCAGTTGCCAACCGAACCGGATATCTACGGCATGCTGCCGATTCCAGTGCCGTCGCAGGATCCGTGGTACGACGACCCGTCGGACTTGGCGTCGTTCCAGCCAGGCCAGATCATTCGTAGCCGGATTGTTCAGACTCGATTGGTCGGGCTCCCCGCTCCGGTCTTCACCAAGCAACTTCTCTTCCGCAGCAGCGATGTGCACAACAACCCCATCGCGACGGCCACCACCGTCATCGTTCCCGGCCTTCCGTGGACCGGTAGCCCGCGCCCCGTCGTGTCGTTCCAAGAGGCGATCGACTCCACGGACTCGTCGTGCAATCCGTCGTACACGCTGCAAGTCGGCACGATGAAAGAAATTCCGCTCACGATGTACTGGTTGGCGCAGGGCTTCGCCATCAACATCCCGGACTTCGACGGCAAATTCAATACTTTCAACACCTACGACGAGGGCAAGATGGTCCTCGACAGCCTCCGCGCAATGAAAAATGATGCGTCGCTGGGACTTACAGACTCAGGGATCGCGATGTACGGCTACTCGGGCGGCGGTTCCGGCTCGATCCGGGCGGCCGAACTCCGTGCGACATACGCCCCCGACGTCCGCCTGCTCGGCACTGCTATCGGCGGCACCCCCGGCGACCTGCAGGGAATCGCTCGCTATGCGAGCCAGAAGCAACCCGGACTTAACGGCATCAGCAGCTTCACGATGTGGCTCGGCTTTGCGTCCCTGTCCCGAGAGTATCCTGAAGCCTTCGATGCCAAGAAGCTGTTGACCGAAGAAGGCCAACGGATCGTCGCCGATGTGCAAAGTCGATGCGTCTTTACCCAGGCGCTTACCGGCATGTATCGACCGATCAGCGAATATTTCAAACCGGGTATGTCGTTGGAATCAAACCCCGAGGTCATGCAGATTCTCAAAGACAACAGCCTGGGCCGGCACATCCCCGACAGCCCCATCTTCTGGTTTCACGGGATGTGGGACGAGCTGATTCCGCCGTCGGTCGTACTGCCGGTCGTGAACGACTACTGGAATCGCGGCGCCGACCTGCGGTTCTACACGATGCCGCTTCCCGAGCACGTCGTGAACGCGGTTGCAGTGTGGCCGCCTGCAGTCGCCTGGACGAGCGCGGTCCTGCGTGGGCTTCCGCCTGGCCCGCGATTCAAGGCGGATTTCCAGATTCCCGGTGGCCTCCCGGGTAGCTAAGCACTAAGCCGAAGTACCGAGGGCCGTCAGAGATTCCTGGCGGCCCTCCGTGTTGCCGGTCGGTCCCGACACGCGTCCTGCAATTTGCAAATTCGTGAATGATCGGCGCGACTTTCGCTACGGTAAGTCCGGAGGT
>JBBSKP010000259.1:0-6588 GCA_038256175.1 Mycobacteriales bacterium | reverse complement strand
CCTGGCAGTCACCAGCCTGGACCCGACCGGCAAAGGCCGCCAACGATGGATGAACCGATGGAAAGCACCCCTCAACGCTTTCGAGATAGCATTCGAGGGACGCCTCACCGGAAGCCGGAAATAACAGTACGACAACCAGTTGCACCGTTATCTTGACAGACCCTCCAGTTGCTTGGGATTGGTGCTCCGTCGATCTCCGGCTTAGCTCTGGGCTGGCTCGATAGTCGTGGATGACGATGGTGCGCCCGGCGCGGCCGAGTTCTTTCAAAGCCTGGTACGTGGGGTGCTTGGCCGGGCCCCGGGTGCACCGGCGAAGGGTCGACTCGGATCGGCCGCGCCGAGCCGTAACGCAAAGGCAAAATTGAAGGTTTGGTTCGCCCGTTGCGCACCGGCTTCGACCTTGCTGGCGCGGCCGATATGAGCCGCGAGATCAACGTGATCGTGCGCCGCGCCTTCTCTCGCGGTGATGAAACCGAACGCGAGCCGTTCTAGATGTCAGTGCCAGAACTCTCTAGGAGATCGGCCGGTCCATCGCTTGAAGGCGTGTGAGAAGTTGGTCAGGTCGCTGTATCCGAGATCCGTGGCGATCTCACTCACCGAGATTGATCGGTCGAGGAGTCGCAGCATCGCGCGCTCGCGCAGGAATGACTCGCGCACCTCGCGAAACGTGGTCCCCTCTTCGAAGAGGCGCCGCTTGAGTGTGCTGGTGGAAATCGACAGCTCGTCTGCGACCCATTGGCGACTTCTTTGTCCGGGATGATCCTCCTCCAACAACCGTCTCACCTTCTCCGAGAACGACGTGGTCCCGCTCCATTGGTCAAGAGTTCGCTGCAGATCGACGATGGCGAGTCGATACGCAAGGGGATCCGAGAACCGGCAGACCTCGTTGAGCGTTTCAGCGGGGACATGGAGGAAGGACATCGGGGCGTCGAAGAACAGGCGCCCGGCTAGCAGGTCCTCATGATTGGTCAGGAAGGTCGGCACTGGCCAAGTCAGGTGGAGAGTGACGGTCGGGACATCCCCGGCGAGTATGTCAAGCAGTCGCAGCACTGCCACCCCGCCGTAGGTGACGACCAAGCAATCCAGGGCCGGATCGCTTGTGTGTCCGGTGAGCCCGACGGTGAGGCCCTGGTCACTTGGATGGAACTGTGGACTTAGGGCTGTCGAGATCAATGGCAGATAGGTGAGCAGCTCCACGATCTCGGCTACCGAGCCTGCACTGACCAGCGGAAAACTCAACGGGCCGAAGGACGTCAACTGGGCCTGTTCAGCGAACGCGAAGCCGAGCAGGGTTGCCTGGTCGACGTCGAGTTCGGGGTAGACCTCCCGAAACCACCGTAACGGGGCCTGGATGCCACGCTGGATCAGCGTCGCGTCGTTGGTACCTTCGCGAGCCATGATGTTGCGAAACCGCGCGACTGCGTCTGAGTCAAGCGCTTGACTCTCGAGCAGTTGTACGAAGGCGAAGGGTGGCACACCCACTTCGTAGAGATCCACTATTACGCATCCTCTGAACCGAATTCACAACTATCTGACTCCGCCGAACATAGCCGCAGCGGTCATCTTCCACAACACTTTGACTACATGCCCATACCGAGGACACCGCATCAGGAGTTGGATATGACAGTCGTCACCTTTGTCTCCCACGACGGCGACAAGCACGAGGCGCCCCTCGCGGAAGGTCAGTCGTTGATGCAGGTCGCGACCAACAACGCGGTGCCCGGCATCGACGGCGACTGTGGAGGCGAAGCCGCGTGCGGTACCTGCCATGTGATCGTCGATCCGCAATGGTCCGAGCAGGTCGGCCGCTCCGGCGCCGATGAGGAGGAGATGCTCGCGATGAACCCCGAGCGCCAGCCGACCTCCCGGCTGTCCTGCCAGATGGTGGCCTGCGCGGCGTGGGACGGCTTGATCGTCCAACTGCCTGAGTTCCAGATGTGACGACGAGAGAGACGGAGAGGACGCGATGAAGATTCCTGGAGCAATCACCGCCAAAGTTCAGTCGACCATTCCCCTGGAGATGCAGATCCAGGGCGCACAGTTGTACGACAAGACCCGGCGATGGGTGACCGGGACGAATGACGAGAAGCTCTTCGTCGAGCGCCCCATCCCACCGGTGGAGGACGTCGAACTCGCCGACATCGACCTCAGCAACCCTTTCCTCTACCGTCAGGGCCGCTGGCAGTCCTACTTCGAGCGCGTGCGCAACGAAGCTCCGGTCCACTATCAGCCCAACAGCCCGTTCGGTCCATTCTGGTCCGTCACGCGGCATGCCGACATCGTGGCCGTCGACAAGAACCATGAGTTCTTCTCGGCCGAGCCGTTCATCGTCATCGGGGTCCCGCCTCGTTTTCTTGATATCGCGATGTTCATCGCGATGGACCCGCCACGCCACGATGTGCAGCGGGCCGCTGTCCAGGGCGTGGTCGCGCCGAAGAACCTGCGTGAGATGGAGTGTTTGATTCGATCGCGCGTCCAGGAGGTGCTGGACAGTCTGCCCGTGGATCAGCCGTTCGACTGGGTGCAGAACGTCTCGATCGAGTTGACCGCTCGGATGCTGGCGACCCTTCTGGACTTCCCGTACGAGCAGCGTCGCAAGCTCGTCTATTGGTCAGATCTTGCGTCCTCGATGGAGCAAGCCAACGGCGGCCCCTCCGACAACGACGAGGTGTTCCGCGGCATGCGCGACATGGCGCGAGGTCTCAGTGCTCTCTGGCACGACAAGGCGGCCCGGACAGCTGCCGGGGAGGAACCCGGCTTTGATCTGATCACCATGTTGCAGGGCAACGAGGACACCAAGGATCTGATCGACCGCCCGATGGAGTTCTTGGGCAACTTGGTGTTGCTGATCGTCGGTGGCAACGACACGACCCGGAACTCGATGAGCGGCGGTGTTCTTGCGCTGAACCGGTTCCCTGATCAGTTCGAGAAGTTGAAGGCGAACCCTGACCTGATCCCCAACACGGTCTCGGAGATCATCCGGTGGCAGACACCGCTTGCCTATATGCGCAGGATCGCCAAGGCCGACACTGTGCTGAACGGGCAGTTCATCCGCAAGGGCGACAAGGTCGTGATGTGGTACGCCTCGGGCAACCGAGACGAACGCGTGTTCGATCGGCCCGACGACTTCATCATCGACCGGGCCAACGCCCGCAACCACATCTCATTCGGCTTTGGTGTCCACCGCTGTATGGGCAATCGGCTGGCCGAGCTGCAGCTGCGGATTCTCTGGGAGGAGTTGCTTCCTCGCTTCGAAAACATCGAGGTCGTCGGCGAGCCCGAGTACGTGCAGTCCAACTTCGTGCGCGGTATCAGCAAGATGATGGTCCGCCTCACCCCGAGGGCTGACACATGACATTGCAGCAGGCCCTCATCGTCGGGGCCAGCCATGCCGGGGCCCAACTCGCTGCCAGTCTGCGCCAGGAAGGGTGGGCCGGTGAGATCGTCCTCATCGGCGAGGAGTCTGCGTTGCCGTACCAACGCCCCCCGCTGTCGAAGGCCTATCTGGCCGGGAAGAGCACACTCGACGAGCTCGCGATCCGTAGCGCCGAGTTCTACGCCAAGCAGGGAATCCGACTCCTGGATGCGACGGTCGCGGCGATTGACCGCTCGGCTGGTCACGTCATACTGAACAACGGCGACGCACTGCCCTACGACAAGCTCGCGCTGTGCACGGGCGCCCGCCCCCGTCGGCTCCCTACCCCGGGCGCCGAACTGGCAGGGGTCTACTACCTACGCACCGCCGCCGATGTCGAGATGATCCGAAAGACCGCCATCGCAGGGCGTCGGGCCGTGATCGTCGGCGGCGGCTACATCGGTCTGGAGACGGCCGCCTCGTTGCGTGCGCTCGGTCTGGAGGTCACCGTTCTCGAGGCGACCGGGCGCGTCCTCGAGCGGGTCACCGCCCCCGAGGTATCGGCGTTCTTCGACCGGATCCACCGGGAGGAGGGCGTCAACATTCGGACGGGCGCACTGGTCGAGGCCCTGTTTGGCGACGGTAGGGTCCGCGAAGTAGTCCTCGCCAGTGGCGAATCGATTCCCACCGACCTCGTAATTGTCGGCATCGGCGTTGAACCGAACACCGAGCTCGCCGCCGCCGCGGGTCTGGTCGTCGACAACGGCATCGAGATAGACGACCACGCGCGGACCAGCGACCCCGACATCGTGGCCGCCGGGGATTGCGCCATCCACGTCATGGCCCGTTACGGCCGTCGCATCCGCCTGGAGTCCGTGCCGAGCGCGGGCGAGCAGGCCAAGGTCGCCGCTGCGACCATCTGCGGGAAGTCCAAGAAGATAGCGGCGCTTCCATGGTTCTGGTCGGATCAATACGACCTCAAGCTCCAGATCGCCGGTCTCAACACCGGCTACGACGAAGTTGTCCTCAGCGGCGATCCGACCCGGGACCGCGACTTCAGCTGTTTCTACCTCCGCGCCGGCGAGCTCATTGCCGCCGACTGCATCAAACGCCCCCGCGACTTCATGTTCAGCAAGCGGGTCATCACGCAGCAACTTCGAATCGACCGGGCCGAACTGGTGCTCGCCGGCTCGGCCTGAAGTGACTGGGGGTTGCGGCTATCCGAACAGCGAGCGCGGGACCGCATTTCGGAAGGAACCTCAATGACGAACGTCATCCAACTCCCGGTGCCGAAGGGTCGCGAGCGTCTCTCGTCGGTCCTCCTCGCGTCGCTGCCGGCCGGGTCGACGATGGCCCTGCTATCGCCGGTGACCCGTGGCCCCGGTCCGTGACCTCGACCTGCCTCCGGCTGGGTCCGGCCTCGACGCTCGACCGGACACGGCGGACACCCCGCCCGCGAACTAGGCACCGTGGCCGGTCGGCTTTCATGGTAAATTTGCCGGTCAAAATGAACCACGGGTAATCGATCGATCACTTTGACAACACGAATTCGAACCGCCCGATTTGTGCGTAGCGCCGCGATAACAAGACGATCGGCCTAACCGAGTGGTCCGTGACATTGGTGAACATCAGTGGCCCCTCTGCAGGAGCACACAACTTCCGTCAGCGTTGAACCACGCCTCCTGCGACGCCTGTGAACCGCGAGCGCAAATCGGTCTTGAGTAGTTTGCCGGTGGCGTTGCGGGGGAGTTCGGTCACGAAGTGCACCTCACGCGGGCACTTGAAATGGGCCAATCGCTCCCGGCACCATGCGATCAACTCCTCGGCGTTTGGCTGCGGTGTTTCGGGGACTGCGACGACCACCGCGACCACCCGTTCACCCCACGTTTCGTCGGGACCGCCAACTACCGCGGCGTCGCGCACACCGGGATGGTGATAAAGAGTCTGCTCGACTTCGATGGGATAGACGTTTTCGCCACCGGAGATGATCATGTCTTTTTTACGGTCGACCAGCGTGATGAATCCCTGCTCGTCGATCCGCCCGAGGTCCCCGGTGTGAAACCAGCCACCACGAAACGCGTCGGCGGTGGCGTCGGGACGCATCCAGTATCCGCTGAATACGTTGGGTCCGCGCACAACTAGCTCTCCGACGGCACCGGCCGCGACGCTGCGACCGTCGCCGTCGACGATGAGGCCTTCGACATGCATGGCCACCCGACCGATCGAACCGGCCTTGTCGACAATGTGCCCAGCGTCGAGGATGGACACCAGAGGTGCTGTCTCGGTCATCCCGAAACCCTCGGTGAACGGGACGCCCCGCCGCTGCATGAACTCTATTACCGGCAACGGGCACGGTGCACCACCGACCATAGCTAATTTCAGGGCAGACAGATCGTGCGCGTCGAAGTCCGGCACCTGGGTTATAGCCGCCCACATCGCGGGCACCATGAACTGCACGGTCGCTCGACACTGCGCCATCACCTTCAACGTCGCGGCGGGGTCGAAAGACGGCAGTATCACATTGGTACCGCCGACGTAGAGCAGCGGTAAAGTATGAACGCCGAGCCCGCCGATATGGAACATCGGCGCAACAGTGACCGTGACGTCGCTCTGTCGCAGGCCTTGCTCGGTGGCCAGCACGTTGATCGCGTTCCAGAGCAGATTGTCGTGAGTAAGCATCGCGCCCTTCGGACGCCCCGTAGTGCCCGAGGTGTACATGATGAACGCGACGTCACGACCCTCGACATAGGCGTGGAGCGGCTCAGGGGAACCGCCGTCCAGCAGCGCGGTGTAGCGGAACTCGGCGTCGCGCGGCTCACCACCCACCGTAATCATGTTGCGGACCCGCACTTCGGGCTCCGCCAGAGCCGCCCGTCCAGTCGCGGCGAGGGGTTGGTGGACCACGAACGTGTCCGCACCGGAATCGGCGAGAATATAGCTGATCTCGCCTGCACCCAGCCGCACGTTGATTGGCACCAGGATGGCTCCGATCTTGGCGGTGGCGATCAGCACCTCCATGAACTCCACCGAATTGAACAGCAACGCAGCGATCCGGTCACCTTTGCGCACACCCACGTCCAACAGCGCGGAACTGATCACGCTCGCTGAAATTCCCCACTGACGCTCACTGAAATTCCTCACCCGTGTGGCGCCGCCGATGAGGGCGGGCCTCGTTCGATGCTGGTGGTCTCTGACCACGCACCAGCAATCGAAGGAGGCCCGCTTTCTCATGT
>JBBSKP010000258.1:0-6595 GCA_038256175.1 Mycobacteriales bacterium | reverse complement strand
GCGGCGCGGGTGTGCCGGGTCTGCGGATCGGGACGCCAGCGTTCTTGAGCCACGCGGACAGGGAGCCGTGCGCGATGCCGAGGTCGGCCGCGATTGCGGCTACGGTCGCGCCGTCGGTGTCGCGGTACAGCTCGACCGCGTTGCGGCGGAACTCTTCGGGGTAACTTTTCTTCGCCATAGGGTTGGATCGTCTCGCTTCCCCCGGCTGAAATCCGGGATGCAGCGTGTCCAACACGCGGGGTCAAGGCCCGACTGAACAGTCGTTCGGCGAAAGTTGCGCCAGGTCAGGGGACTGGATGTGTGAACTGTTTCGAGGAGCCGACCGATGAGTCGTTGCGACAGCACTGCCCATGATCTCGACGAGACGTGCGCGGCAGAGCTGCGACATCCGGGCCCACACATCCGTCGCACGTCGGGCGGATCGGCTCAGGTGCTGACGCTGACACCCCGGCCAGTCCTACAGCGTCCGGAACTGAGCGACCGAGAGCGCCAGGTCTTGCTGGCTTGGTTCAGTGCTGACTCGAAGACCGAAGCCGCGGGAAGTCTGTTCATCGCGATCGGGACTATGAATACTCACATCACGCGTATCCGGACCAAGTACTCTGCGGTCGGCCGGCCCGCGAGTACTAAGGCCTCGTTGTTCGCGCGAGCCCTTCAAGACGACATCACCCAGCTCGACGACTGGTGATCGAGCTATGTGCTCCAGACCGAGTTCATAAGCTGCGCTAGCCGATCAGCTTCGGTGGGAACCGAATCCGGGATGAAGTCCCATTCGCTGCGAGTCCAGGGGTCGAGTATCTGTGTGCCCAAGGTATTGGCCGGAATGTGTTGGCAATGCTGAGATAGCCCGCTGAGCAACGGGTCCGATGACGTGGATTCTGTTGCGCCGATGATGATTACGGAGAGTCTTGCGGCAGCTCCGCGTGAGGCGAGAAGCGCGACTCGAGTGAGATCGTCCGTTTGCAGGCCGTGCCCGAAATCGGACAGGACGAGTACCCGTGCAGGCGAAGGCGTGTCGGCGAATCCGCTCGACGCGGCCAGCTCGGCGAGATCTACCGCCTCGACGAGACTGTTCAATTTCGTGGTGATGTTCTGGTGATCGCTCACGACCGGATCCTTCATCACACGCGCCAATGGTCCCGTGAGCATCTGCAGCGAACCGGTGAGATCGATGACGTCGAGGATCGGCGCCGGGGAGGCCGCCAACAATCGAAGGACCAACGCGGTCACAACGGGCGCTGCGGCGCTCGCAGCCTCCGTGTCGATCCACAGTGGTCGTTGCAGAGGTACCGGAACGCAGAACGGCACCCGAAGCAAACCCCGCTCCGGCGCGGACACGACGCCGATCCGAATGCCATCGCTCGCAACCCCATTGGTGGTCGACAGCCATGCGGGCGACTCCCATGAGGCCAGTGAACGCGGCAGCTGTGAATCGACGCCGTCCAGCTCGGTAATCAGCACCACGGCGTCGTTCTGGTAGCTGGTCTCGGCCGTCGCGACGAGTTCGTCGTGTCGTAGTTGCGCCTGCGCGCGAGCCTCGACCGCCGCAGGGGAGTTGCGAGTAGCGGGATCCGCTACCGCGGACGACAGTTCGTCGTCCAACCGGATGCCGGCATAGTTACGGGCAGAAACGACGGCAGCCGTCGATCGCGCGGCGTCCTCGAAGATCATCCACACACGCTCGAGTGCACTGGCGTGGTCCAGCGGAGCGATCGGAACTGACAGTGCGGGATCAGAAACTGCCGGTCGCGTCGTAGCTGGCGGCGGTTGATCGTCGACGTCGACACCGTGAACTGTGATCAACTGGGCTAGGCCGCCGGCATAGCCCTGACCGACCGCGCGAACCTTCCACTCGAGACCTCGCCGATAGAGCTCGAGGCAGATGACTGCAGTTTCGTTGCCGGCCAATGGAATCGGAAACTCGGCCAGTGCGCTGCCAGCGGAATCGAACAGCGTCCCCGCCAGCTGACCGAGCGGGCCTGTCGGCGTGGCGGGATCGGCGCTCACAATGCACAGGACGCCCGACGCGTCCGCCCGCACGTCGTCCAGATTGATATGGACCCCGTCGGACGCGAGTCGCACACCTGATGTCTCGGGTTGGTTGTAGAACACGAACTCATCCGAGGACATCGCCGTCAGGTTGTCGCCGACCACAAGTGCGGACATGTCCATCGCCGAGTCGCTCGATGCGACGAAGCGTAGAACCCGTTGTGGGAGAGTCGCATTCTGCCCAGGCGTCAAGGCGATGGTCATGTGCGGTTAGACCTTGACGAAACGCCCGAGCTGCGGCGCTGCCTCGCCGGGGTGCTTGGCTTGCATGCCTTCGCCGAGGGCCTGCAGCTTCCACTCCGAGCCGGCCCGGTACACCTTTGCCATCACCATTCCGGTGTAGTTCAACCCGGATCCCATGAGGGTGTAGCGCGCGAGCTCGGCGTCGTTCGTGTCATCGACCAGTCGGCAGAACGCGTTCGCGAGCTGGTCGAACGTATGTCCCTTGTACGACGTGACGAGGAACAGAATCGTATTGATATGCGCTGGAATGCGACTGAGGTCAACAGCGATCACCTCGTCGTCACCTTCGCCCTCACCAGTCAGGTTGTCACCCTGGTGCGCGATGGAACCGTCCTTCGACTTCAGCTGGCCGTAGTAACAGACGTCGACGATGTTTTGATCGGCAAACAACACCGCTGACGCGTCGAGGTCGACGTCGGGTGTGCGGTTGCCGAACATCCCGCGACTCTTGACCGGGTCCCAGCCGAGGCCCATCCGGATCCGCGTGAGTGCGACACCGCCGTCTTTGCGCAGCGTGACCTTCTGGCCCTTGCTCAGACTGACCGGACGACCTTTGGTCAGATTGACTTCGCCTTGCGGGGCGGGCGGTGCCTGCTGCGCCGGTGGCGCGTAACCCTGCGGCGGAACGCCCTGCTGCGGCTGGGGGTGGTAAGCCTGCTGCGCTGCTGGCGCATGTGCAGGCGGTGGGAAGCTGGGCGGCGCGTAGTTGGGCTGCGGCGTCGGTGAAGCGGACACGGTCGGATTCGCGAACGGATCGGGCGTGCTCTGCTGCGGCGGCGGATACGACTGCTGCGGGTAGGCGGGCGCAGGCGGCGGCGGGGGCGGTGGAGTTGGTGCAGCAGCCGGAGCGTCGTCGACCGAGACACCATGATCGGTGACAAGAGCAGCGAATCCACCTGCGTAGCCCTGCCCGACCGCGCGAACCTTCCATGCGCCCTGACGGCGGTAGATCTCGATCGCGATCACGATGGACTCGGTGTTGAGGCCGTCGATTCGGTACTCGTACAACTGGTTTCCGGCACCGTCGCTCACCCACGCGACGGGCGGCGTCGACTGGCCGAACGTGCTGTTCGGGTTGTCCAGCGTGATCACGGCGCGGATCTGCGCGATATCGGCGGGAACGGCGCTCAGCGACACCGCGAGACTCGCAGGTTGTCCGGCCGGGCCGGGCTGCAAGCGCACGCCGGGGCCGGTCGGTTGGTTGAAGAACACGAAGTCCGCGTCGGTTCGGACCTTCCCGTTCTCAGCGACCAGCAGCGCGGATAGATCCGCGGGGACGGCCAGCTGCACCGAAACCAGTACATCATTGACAGTGAGCGGGCCGTTCTGGCCCTTGGTGAGCGGAGCAGACAAGGCGGGGGTCCTTCACTAGGCGACTGGCCGTTCGGAATCCAGGGTCAGCAGCCACTGTACGGAAGGGAGGCCGAGCCAGCGAGAGCCAGCCATGTCCGGATTGTCAGGAATCGGCTTAGAGTCTCGCATGCCGTTCTGCCGAGTTGGAACACTCCAGATCGGTTATGGTTTCGGGCGGGAAGCACCTCACGTGAGAGAGCACATATGGCGCAACTGCTGGAGAAGTCGAAAAAGGTCATCGAAGCGCAGCTTGCGGGGACCAGTATCAAGGCGTTGACCGGGTCGATGGTGGCCTACGAAGGCAACGTCCAATTCAAGTCCGCGGGGTTCGGCGGCGGGTCCGGAATCATGGCGGGCCTCAAGCAGCGCGCCACCGGTGAGGCGTTGTCGTTGATGGAGTGCGCCGGCAACGGTCGGGTATTCCTCGCGGTCAACGGCCAGCACGTCACCGTGATCAACCTGAACAACGAGCAGCTGAAGGTCGAGTCGCGGCAACTGCTTGCGATGGCAGGCAACCTGCAGACCAACGTCACCTTCGCAGGTTTACGCGGCGCGTCGTCGGGTCAGGGTCTGTTCACGACAACTGTCACCGGGCAGGGACAGGTCGCGTTGCTTTCCGCCGGTGGCCCACTGATCCACCTCGAGGTGTCGCCGCAGTATCCGCTGGTTGTCGACCCGGATGCGTTCGTGTGCGCCAAGGGGAATCTGCAGCAGTCGTTCATCACCGACGTGTCCTGGCGGACCGCGGTGGGTCAGGGCAGCGGCGAAGCGTTCTCCCTTCGGTGGGAGGGCAACGGCCTTGTATCCATCCAACCTGCGGAGCGGTGAGTAGCTGATGTTCCAGAAGGTCAACTCGAAGGTCGTCAAGGTCAACGTCGCAGCGGCGGGCGGCGTTGTCGCCCGAACCGGCGCAATGTTGTTCTACACAGGCGACGTGCGGTTCGCGCCGCATCAGGTTCCCGGTGCATCCCCGATGGGCGGGATGGGTGGCATGGCACGAATGGCCGGCCGCATGATGCAGGGCGAGCATGAGCGCACGATGATGGCGCACGGCAACGGCGAGGTGCACTACGGCTTCGCGGGGCTCGAGGTGCACATCGTCGAGTTCGCGCAGGGTGCCAGCCTCAAGGTCGAAGCGTCGCGCCTCCTCGCCAACACCGCGGGTCTGCAGAGCTCGGTCGTGTCGGTCATGAGCCAAGGTGGCGGCGGTGGCGGCGGTGGACTGATGGGTGCCCTCCGCGGCGCCGCGACCGGCGCTCTCACCGGACAGGGAATGTTCACGACCCAGCTTTCCGGGCAGGGTGCCGCGGTGCTGTTGGCGCACGGTGGTCTGATCGAACTTCAGGTCGGTGGGCCCGCGCCGGTGGTCGTCGACCCGCAGGCGTTCGTCGCCGCATACGGCAACGTGCAGACGGAACTCAAGACGGCCATGAGCTGGCGAGACGCGGTGGGTCGCGGTGCGGGCGAAGCCATGCAGCTGCACTGCATCGGTCAGGGCATTGTCTACGTGCAGGCTTCGGAGGAAAAGCTATGAGCGGCATTCTGAACCCGTCAATGCTCAACGGGGACGACAACATTCCCGACAACAGCTACGCATACTGCATCGATCTGAACTCGCCGTGGTTCATCCGCAAGGGCGCGATGATCGCGTACTACGGCCAGATGGAGTTCAAGGCGCTCACACACGGGCTTGCAGGCGGAGTGCTGCAGATGGTTGCGCAGCAGTTCTCCGCGCCGCTGTACATGGGTGACTACTCGGTAGCCGAAGGTTTCGGCAAGCTGATCATCGGCGACCGTGGCTACGACATCAACTCCTACGACCTCGACAACGGCAACCTCACCATCCGTGCCGCGAACCTGCTCGCGTTCCAGCCCGGGCTCGCACTGAATCAGTCGATCGTTCCGGGATTTCTCACATTGATCGGCACCGGAAAGTTCCTCGCATCGTCGAACGGACCGGTGATGTTTGCCGAGCCGCCAGTGCGTGTCGACCCGGAAGCCCTTGTCGGCTGGGCGGACTGCCCCTCACCGAGCCATCATTACGACCAGGGGTGGATCACCAGCTTCATGGCGGCCGGGGCAGCTCGGATGGGCATCAATTCCGGCGAGGAGCGGCAGTTCGATTTCACAGGTGCCGGAACGGTTTTGATCCAGTCGAGCGAGAAGGTCCTCAACGACAACATGATCGTGCGTGCGATCGAGGGCCAGATCCACGGGATCAGCGCTGGTGGACTGCAGCGATTGAACAGCGTGATCACCGCGCAGATGGGTCAGCAACAGCACTAGTGATCTCAGGCTGGCTAAAGTTGAGCAATGAGTGACTGGATGCCGCCGGGTTCGCCCGATAATCGGGGCGGCCAACCGCCTCCTCCTCCGCACAATCCACAGGTGCCGCCGGGGTATCAGCCGGGGTATCAGCAGCCTGGATATCAGCAGTACCCGCCACCGCCGCCGATGCCACCACCCGGTCCGGGCTGGGGAACGGGCTACGGCAAGCCCGGTGTCATCCCGTTGCGCCCATTGTCGCTTGGTGAAATCCTCGACGGTTCGTTCACCACGATCCGACGGTACCCGGCGCTCATCCTCGGTGTCTCAGCGTGCGTCGCGGTCATCACCGGTTTGGTCAGCCTGGCGCTGACCTGGGCTCTGCAAGACCAGATCCACACCGCAACCAATGTAGATTCCTCGGCGACACCCGAGGAACAGCTCGACGAGCTGGCGTCGGCGCTCCCGTCGATCTTCGGCGGGGCCGCGGCCGGACTTGTCATCACAATGTTGGCGACGACGTTTCTGTCCGGCTTCCTGACGATAGTCGTGGGGCGTGCCGTACTAGGCAGGCCGATCACTTTCGGCGACGCGATGGCAGACCTGAAGCCGAGATTGCTTCCGCTGCTCGGCCTTACCCTCGTGTACACGCTGATGATCATCGTCGGGGCAATGCTGTGCATCG
>JBBSKP010000257.1:0-6614 GCA_038256175.1 Mycobacteriales bacterium | reverse complement strand
GCAACAGCTGCGACAAACTGTGGATCCATCGAAAACTCTGTTCTGGCCATCCCTGATCATCACAAGAACGAACCGGTCAGTGTCCACGATGTCCTGAGACATCAATTGCACGCGATGTCCTGAACAAACACAGGAGGGCGTGCTCTCCTAAAGGACGCACGGGCGGCGGAGCCGCTTGTAACCTTCCTTCATGCAGGCAAACTTCACCTCCCTCGTTCGGTCGAATGTCGAAAAATATGGCGACACTCGACAGTTCACTTACTTGCGTGAGGTTGACCGCGAGCTGAGCGAGGATGTCGCCACCTACCGCGAGCTGGACCGGGACGCGAGGGCGCTCGCCACCTGGTTGATGGCGCAGCCTGAATCGAAACACCCCGTCGTTCTCCTCTACGACACAGGCCTCGATTTCCTCCGAGCGTTCCTAGGCTGCGTCTATGCGGGGGTCATCGCGATCCCCGCGCCAGTGCCGCTGTACGCGAGCGGCATGCGCAGGGTCGCAGGAATATTCGCCGACGCCGATGTCGCACTCGTACTCACGACGTCGTCGATCAGCGACCTCCTCACCGCTGGATTCAGCGAGGCAGGCATCGCTGACACAGTGAGGCTTGTCGCGACGGATACGGCGTCGCTCGGCGACCCCGATACATGGGAGATGCCCGAAATCGGAACCGACACAATCGCTTTCCTGCAATACACGTCCGGCTCGACCGGCTCACCGAAGGGCGTCGTCGTCACGCACGGCAACCTGATGCACAACACGATTGCGATGGGCCATGCATTCGGTGTGGATCACAACAGCACGGGAATCGGCTGGGTCCCACACTTTCACGACATGGGCCTGATCGGGCTCTTGTTGGGGTCGCTCGCCAACGCCTGCAACTGCGTGTACATGTCGCCGATGACGTTCCTCAAGCGCCCGATCCGACTCGTGGAAGCGGTCGACAAATACCGCGCGAATATCACCGCGGCGCCGAACTTCGCGTACGAGCTGATCGCTCGTCGCGTCAAGCCTACCCAACTGGCCGGACTTGACCTGTCCTGCTTGAAGACTGCGTTGAACGGGGCCGAGCCGGTCCGGCAAGCCACGCTCGACGCGATCGCCGAGAGCCTAGGACCTGCCGGATTTGTGGCACACACGATCGTCCCGACCTACGGTCTCGCCGAGGTGACGCTGCTGGCATCCGTCGGCCGCACGGGCGAGAGCGCCAAACGCATCGATGTCGACGCGGCAGCGTTGCAGCGCAACGAGATCGTGCCGTCGACGTCGGAGGCCGCACTGTCGTTGGTCAGTAGCGGCCTGGCCGCCGAGGGGCTCGATATCCGGATCGTCGATCCGCAGTCGCGTCGCGCGCTCGACGAAAACAACGTCGGCGAGATCTGGATCAGCGGCCCGAGCGTGGCCGCCGGGTATTGGAACCGGCCCGAGCAGACGCGGGAAGACTTTCACGCCCTTATCGACTGCAACGACGACGACGGACCGTACCTTCGGAGCGGCGACCTGGGGTTCCTTTCCGCCGGCGAAGTGTTCGTCACCGGTCGCCTGAAAGACTTGATCATCGTCAACGGGCGCAACCTGTATCCGCAGGACATCGAGGCCGCGGCCCGCGATGCACATCCGGCCCTCGCCGATTCGATCGGCATCGCGGTCTCGGTCGACGCCGACGACAAGGAGCGGCTCGTCGTGATCCTCGGCGTCAGGCACGCGTCGATGGCCGGCGCCGAGCATGCCGACCTCGTTGCGGCAATCAAGGAGGCGGTCGCGCGAACCTTCGACGTTCCCACGCCGAGCGTGGTCCTGATCGAACAACGCGGCATCCACCGCACGACCAGCGGAAAGGTGCAGCGCCGCTCGATGAAGGCCGCGTTCCTCGACAACAGCCTCGACGGCGTCATCTTCGAGGCGGTCGAGCCAGTGATCCAACATCTGCGCAACGGTTAGCTGCGCAGAGGCCCCCTTGGGTGGGCTCAATCAACACCCTGAGGGCGGCGTTCACCCCCCTGGAGTGCCTATTTAGCGAGGTCAGCGCGCATAAGGATATGAGTCATGACGATCATCGCCTTCAACCGCCGCCAGTCCCCGATCTCCGAGTGGCTGATCGACCGTGTCGCCCTCCTCCTGAAGGTGGACAGCGCCGACATCGATCCATCGCTCCCCCTCGCCGAGTTGGGGATCGATTCAGTTGGCGCCGTGAGTTTGGTCGGCGAAGTGGAAGACGAGTGGCAGCTCGATGTCGATCCGACGATGATCTTCGACTACCCGACCATCGATGATATCGCGGTCTACATCGCCGAAGAGATCGACGCCACGTGCGAGCGGGCTTCCTGACCGTTATTGCCACTGTCGACGACATCTAGGCTGCTCCGCGGCGATGTGCGGAGTTCGCCCGAGTGTGCACCCTTTCGGCGTACCGTCATTCCGTGCCTTCCCTTCACGATCTTGGTGGTCGTGCCGAATATTTCGCACCCGTCGGGTACGACCCCGCCGAGCCGCCCTTTCACGCGCGGTGGGAAGAGCGCGTCTTCGGCATCGTGTCGTTCGTGCAGACGTCGCTCGGCAAGAAGGTCGACGAATTCCGTTACGAGACCGAGCAACTCCCGGAGCAGCAGTACTCGTCCTCGTACTTCGGCCGATGGCTGGCGGCGCTCGAGAACGAACTGGAACGCGACGGGCATCTGGTCGCCGGCGAACTGGACGCGACAACGACCGAAAGGTCTTCCGCGACAGGGCGAACCGGTGCGCGAGTTCGTGCCAAGGTCACGGCGCTGGTGCTGCGTCCGTTGCTGCGCCCGACCCTGCCCAGATGGATGTGTGCCTACGTGCTCCCCAAGGCGTTCGGCGCATCTCGGCCGACGCTTCGCAGAGCCGCGTTCACCGTCGGCGACAGGGTGCGCGTGCGTCCGCGCCGCGGCGACGGCCACACTCGCCAGCCCGAATATGTAACCGGCAAGACGGGCGTCGTTACAACACACCACAGGGCCGCCGCGCTGCCCGATGCGCGCGCTGTCCACAGGCGGGAACCGTCGCAGCACCTCTACACAATCGCGTTCACTGGTGCCGAATTATGGGGCCCCGCTGCCGAAGAGGGCACCGAGGTTCGAATCGATCTCTACGAGTCGTACCTGGAGGCGGGATGAGCGCCGAGCACAGCGGGATAGCGGCGCGGGTGGAGGCGCTCGAAGGACTGCTCGCACAGAAGGGACTCATCGACGTCGAATCAGTAGACCGGCTGATCGACCACTTCACCTCCGACGTCGGTCCGCTCAACGGAGCCAAGGTAATTGCTCGTGCATGGGTGGACGCCGCGTTCAAACAGCGACTGCTCGACGACGGCACGAAGGCGGTTGCCGAGTTCGGCTTCGGCGGTCCCGAAGGTGCGTGCCTCGTGACCGTCGAGAACACTCCGACCGTCCACAACGTCGTGGTGTGCACGCTGTGCTCGTGCTATCCGTGGACCGTGCTCGGGCTGCCGCCGGGTTGGTACAAATCGTCGGCGTACCGGTCCAGGCTGGTCGCTCAACCGCGTGCGGTGCTGCGGGAGATGGGCCTCGACATCCAGCCCGAAGTCATTGTGCGAGTGTGGGACAGCTCGGCGGAGGCACGGTACTTCGTGTTGCCGATGAGGCCTGCCGGCACAGCCGGAATGGGCGAGGCCGAACTCGCTTCGCTGGTGACTCGTGACGCGATGATCGGGGTAGCTCGGGTCGAAGGGCCGGTCGCGTGAAGACGTTCGAGCTACTCGACGCTGCCGGATCCGCAGCGCCGCCACGGTCGAACGGTGAGCTCGTCTTCGATGCGCCCTGGCAACAGCGAGCATTCGGAATCACCATGGCCGTCATCGATTCCGGAACCACCACGTGGAAAGACTTTCGGCTCCAACTTATTTCGAGGGTAGCCGAGGACGACGCCCGTCCGTACTGGGAATCGTGGGCCGCCGCACTGGAAGATGTTGTGACATCGGCAGCGATGTTGACCTCAGCCGAAATCGACCGACACGAGGACGCCCTCGCGCAACGCGAAGCCGGCCACGACCATCGCCGGAGAGAGTAGGCCTCTATTGGCCAAGTGCCACGACTCCTGTGGCGCTGAGAATATTGAGCAAAGATTGCGCGCATAGGTCGCGGACCTGCTCGCGAGTGTGGTTCCGTTCATCGAGCCACTGCAGGCAGACGGCGATGGTGAACGCGATCCAGCCGTGAATCGCGAGGGCTACGTCGGGTGGAACGTCGTCCGCGAAGCCAAGTGCGGCGGCGATACGTTGTTCCTGCAGACGGTTCCCCTCGACGGAGAGACGCTGCACCTTCTCGTCCGCCATCATTCCTGGGCTGTGCAGTGCTCTGTAGCCATGCTCGTTGACTTCCACGAACTGCAGATAGGCGTCCAAGGAACCGAGTAGTTGCTGCTCGACGGGTAGCGACGCGTCCGCACTGGTCATCGCCAGAAACTGCGCGGACTGCGACTCGATCACCGCTGCCGCGAACTCACGCTTGCCGCCGAAGTAGTGATAGAGCAGGCCCGGTGAGACTCCGGCTTCGTCAGCGACGTCCTCCAGCGAGACGTCGTCGAATGGCCGCGCACCGAAGACTTTGGCTCCGACATCGAGCAACTGAGCACGACGTTCCTCGGTATTGAGGCGGGAACGCTTCCGTGCGGTGGACATGAAGGCATCGTATCCGTCGTCACTTCTTATTGACTTAAATTCCAATAGCTGCAATCGTCCTTATTGCAATTTCACTCAATAAGGAGACCTGATGATCGAGCGAGGCAACGACGCCTTCCCGACCGACACCGGCGCATCCACGACGACCGAGAGTCCACGCGTGGGGACGAACGCGGTGTGGACGGTCGCAGTGGTCTGCGTCGCGTTGTTCATGCTGATGCTGGACATGACGATCGTCGCGACAGCACTACCGGACATTCAGGTGACGTTCGGCGGGTCCCTTTCCGACTTGCAATGGGTTATCGACGCATACACCCTTCCGATAGCGAGTCTGCTGCTCACGGCCGCAACGTTCGGTGACCGAGTCGGACGCCGTCGGCTGTTTCTCGCCGGGATGACCGTGTTCACTCTCGCGTCGCTGGCGTGCGCATTGAGCCAAGACATGTTGTCGCTGAACCTCTTCCGGGCCGTGCAGGGCGCCGGCGCCGTGATGCTGTTCGGCATCGCGCTGCCGCTGGTGGCAGCGGCAGTGCCCGATCCACGCGCACGCCGGCGCGCCATCGGCGTCGTCGGAGCCGTGATGGCGACCGCATCGGTGATGGGCCCACTGGTCGGCGGTGCACTGGTCGGAAGCTTCGGCTGGCAATGGATCTTCCTGATCAACGTGCCGATCGGCATCGTCGCCGTCGTGATCGCAGGTCGCGTGATCAGCGAATCGCGTGATGACAACGCAGAACTGCCGGACTGGGTTGGAACTACGTTGTTGACTGCCGGGCTTTTCGCAGGGGTGTTGGTACTGGTTCAGGGCAATACCTGGGGGTGGACCTCCGCGCGCGGCGTCGGTTTGGCGGTGATTGCCGTCGCGCTGCTGGTCGGATTCGTGGTGTGGGAGTCGACATGCCCGCAACCGCTCCTCGACCTGCGCCTCCTACTTCGCCCGGCATTCGCTGCGCTCCTGCTGGCAGCTGCGGCGAGCGGCGCTGGACTGATCGCGGTATCGACGTATCTGGCACTGTACTTCATGAACACCTTGGGCTATTCGCCGCTGGAGGCCGGTCTGCGCGTGCTGCCGTTGTCAGCCGCGGGCCTTGTGGCGGCACCGCTGGCTGCGGTGACCTACAACAGCATTCGGATGCGGTGGACGATTCCGCTCGGCCTCGGTGCGATGGGACTAGGTCTGTGGCTGTGCACCGGTGTCGGACCACATGATGACTGGCTGCATTTTGTGCCGGGAATGGCGATTGCGGGCATGGGACTGGGCGCGGTCACCGCCATCGCCGCACAAGGATCGCTCGAAGCTGTCGAGAGCCGCCGCGCCGGAATGGCAACCGGCGCAGTCAACTCCGCACGCCAGATCGGAATCGCAATCGGGATCGCGGGGCTCGGCGCAATGCTGCACAGCCGCGCCGCCACTCGAGCCGACGAACTGCTGACCCAGCAACCGTTGACACGCAACATGTCTCCGGGGCGGGCAGACGCGCTCATCGACGCGCTCGGGTCAGGAGCCGGCCTGCGTGTGCTCGATTTCGTGCCCGACCAACTGTCTTTCGCCAAGCCGATACTGACGCAGATCGCGACCAGCGTCTCCGCGTACGGCCTCGACAGCATCCTGATGGCCGCCGCGGCAGGCACTCTCGCCACAACCGTCCTGGTCGCCGCTCTCCTCCAGATCGACAAGCGCTACGAGTAGCAACACCCCATAACGCCGATCGCCCACACCTAGTAAGGCATCCCTCATGAAGGTCCATCACCTCAATTGCGGCACCATGAACACGCTCGCTGGCCAGCACGTTTGCCACGTGCTGCTCGTCGAGACTCCTGGGTTTGATACCCCCGCCGAATCCCCGATATCCCCTGCTACCTGCGGGAACGACACGCCGTCGAGGTAGTTGATTCTGCAGGTTGCATCGATGATAGTAAGGCATTGCCTACACATTCGAGGCGCTTTGGAGGTGT
>JBBSKP010000256.1:0-6629 GCA_038256175.1 Mycobacteriales bacterium | reverse complement strand
GCAGCGCCCCTCGACAGGCTCCCAGGGTTCAAACTCACGACCGGCCTCGACCGGACCAAAGTCCTTCGACCTCGCAAGACGACCACACCCCATTTTCACCCCGGCAGGGGCGCACGCAAGGGCATCATCAACTCACGAGGCCGGAGGCCCCATTGCCTGTCACACCTCACGTCGCGTACCCAGGTATCCTCAGGCCCTCGACACCTACGCGGAGGAGCCGAACATCGTGCAGACGGCCTACTTCTTGGTGCCGTTCGTCGGTGGGCTCGCAGCGATGGTTGTGCGGCTCCCACCACTCGTCGGTTTTCTTGTGGCCGGGTTCGTGCTCAATGCAATGGGTTACAAAGAAACCGAAGTGCTGCACACCATCTCCGACCTCGGCGTGATCCTGCTGCTGTTCACGATCGGACTCAAACTCAACGTCCGCACGCTGCTGCACCGCGAAGTGTGGGGATCGGCGAGCCTGCACGTGGTCGCGTCGACCGGTCTGTCCCTGGCGTTTTTGGCGCTCGTCAAGTTCACAGGGATCGTCCTGCTCGCCGATTCGGGCTGGCGCACGATCGCCGTACTTGCCTTTGCGCTGTCGTTCTCGAGCACCGTGTTCGCGGTCAAGGCGCTCGAGGAACGCAGTGAGACCCGCTCGCTCTACGGCCGAACCGCGATCGGTGTCCTGGTCATGCAGGACATCTTCGCCGTCGTGTTTCTCACCGTGTCGGCCGGTGATGCGCCGAGCCCGTGGGCGTTCGCTCTGGTGCTGTTGATCCCCGCCGCGCCGTTGATGCGTGCGCTGCTGCCGCGCGTCGGGCACGCCGAGATGCAGATTCTGTACGGTGTCGTGCTCGCGCTCATCGTCGGTTTCGCGTTGTTCGAACACCTCGGGATCGAGGGAGATCTCGGCGCGCTGATCGTCGGCATGTTGCTCGCGTCGCATCCGTCGGCGGGTGGACTGTCGAAGTCGCTGTTCCAGATGAAAGAACTTTTTCTGGTCGGCTTCTTTCTTTCGATCGGCCTCTCGGCGTTGCCGACATGGGGATCGCTCGGGATGGCGCTCGTCCTGTTGGTGCTGCTGCCGATCAAGGGCGCGCTGTTCATGGTGATTTTCACCGGACTGCGACTGCGGTACCGCACCGCACTGCTGGCAACGCTGAGCCTGACCAACTTTTCGGAATTCGGGCTGATCGTCGCCGCACTGGCTGCCACGACCGGTTGGATCACCGACGATTGGTTGGTCGTCATATCGATCGCGGTTGCACTTAGCTTCGTGGTGTCGGCCGTACTCAACACGTTCGGTGACGGCATCTACGACTGGGCCAGTTCGAAGCTGCCCGAACAGGCGCCTACCAAGCTGAATCCGCACGATCAGCCGATCGAGCTCGGCGACGCTCGTGCCGTCATGCTCGGTATGGGCCGCATCGGTCGAGGTGCCTACGACCGCTTGGTCGCAAACTACGGAATTCCAGTGCTCGGCATCGAATCGGACGAAGACAAGGTCCAGGAGTTGCGTGCGGAGGGCTACAACGTCTTCGAGGCAGACGCCACCGACCCGGATTTCTGGGACAAGCTATTGCTCACGGAGACAGTCGAACTCGTCATGCTGGCGATGCCGGACCACGCGGGAAATATTTTTGCCGTCGAGCAGCTGAACAACCGTTCGTTCGGTGGGAAGATCGCTGCCATCGTCAAATACACCGAAGAAATCAATATGCTCCGCGAACGAGGCGTCGACTCGGTATTTCACCTCTACAACGAGGCGGGATCGTCCTTGGCCGACAGCGTCGCCGAGGCCGCAGGTCTGCGGCCCGGCGACTCCTGACCTGGTTCGGCACGGTCTATGACAGTCGTTGACCGTCTCCCGGCGCGAAGAAGTGGATGTGGCTCGGATCCGTGTGCAGCTTGATCCGCTCACCCTTGGCGGGCGGCTTACGCCAGTCCGCGCGCGCCACGATCTCCGTGTCGACATCGCCGATCTTGGTGCGGCCGTATACGTAAGCGTCCGAACCGAGTTCCTCGATCACGTCGACTTCCATCTCGACGCCGTCGGACCCGATGTCGAAGTGCTCGGGCCGGATGCCCACAGTCACGGTCCCGTCGAGCGCCGTGTCGGCGATCTCGCGGGAAATGGGGACACTCGAGCCGCCGATCGACACGGCGCCGTCCTCGATCGGCAGCGTGAACAGGTTCATGCCAGGCGAACCCATGAAGCCCGCGACGAAGACGTTGATCGGCTTCGTATACAACTCGCGCGGCGTCGCACACTGCTGCAGCACACCATCTTTGAGGACCGCAACGCGGTCGCCCATCGTCATGGCCTCGACCTGGTCGTGCGTGACGTACACCGTTGTCGTGCCGAGCCTGCGCTGTAGCTGCGCGATCTGAGTTCTGGTCTGCACGCGGAGCTTGGCATCGAGATTGCTGAGAGGTTCGTCCATGAGGAATACCTGCGGCTGGCGCACGATCGCGCGGCCCATGGCGACACGTTGCCGCTGACCGCCCGACAGCGCCTTGGGCTTGCGGTCCAGGTAATCCTCGAGATCCAGCAAGCGTGCGGCTTCCTGTACCCGACGTGCTCGCTCGTCCTTGCTTGTCTTGGCCAGCCTCAACGCGAAGCCCATGTTCTCGGCGACGGTCATGTGCGGATACAACGCGTAGTTCTGGAACACCATGGCGATGTCGCGTTCCTTGGGCTCGGTACCCGTGACGTCCTTGTCGCCGATGAGGATTCGGCCGGCGTCGACGTCTTCGAGCCCAGCCAGCATGCGCAGCGAGGTCGACTTCCCACAGCCCGAAGGACCTACGAGGACAAGGAATTCGCCATCGGCGATCTCGAGGTCGAGCTGATCGACGGCTGGTTTCGCCGAGCCCGGGAACAGCCGGGTCGCGAGGTCAAAGGTCACTGAAGCCATGACGAATGAGTCCCTTCACCGGCAGGAACGTGCCGGACGATCCAAGTAAAGGTGCACGGCACCGGATGGCGCTGCGCAAGCAGTATGGCCGATCCCGCACAAGTCGGTAGCCTCGAGGGCGGGTTCTGCGAGACGTCGCCTACGGACACAGGGAGCACAGAATGACGCAACACATTCGGATCGGCGTTCAGCTTCAGCCGCAACACGCTCCGGACTACGGGTTGATCCGCGACGCAGTGCTGCGGTCGGAGGACGCCGGTGTGGACATCGTCTTCAACTGGGACCACTTCTATCCGCTGTACGGCGATTCGGACGGCGCACACTTCGAGTGCTGGACGATGCTCGGTGCGTTCGCCGAGCAGACCGAACGAGTGGAGATCGGCGCACTCGTCACCGGGGGTGGCTACCGCAACCCCGACCTGCTCGCGGACATGGCTCGCACGGTGGACCACATCAGTGGTGGCCGACTGATCCTCGGTATCGGCGCGGGTTGGTTCGAAAAGGACTACGACCAGTACGGATACGACTTCGGCACCGCCGGCTCACGATTGGCGCTGTTGAAGGAGAACCTCGCGCGCATCGCTGCACGCTTGAAGGTACTCAACCCGCAGCCGACGCGCGACATCCCGATCTTGATCGGCGGCGGCGGCGAGAAGAAGACTCTGCGCCTGGTCGCGGAGTACGGCGACATCTGGCACAGCTTCGCCGACCTGGATGCGCTCGCGCACAAATCGGCGGTGCTCGCCGAACACTGCGCGGCGGTGGGAACCGACCCGAACCAGATCGAGCGATCCGTGGCGTGGCCTGGTGCGGGCAAGGCCCAGGCCTTCGTCGATGCGGGCGCGTCACTGTTCACCGTCGGTGTCGGCGGACCGAAGTACGACCTGACGAAAGTCCTCGAGGCCGTGCAGTGGCGCGATGAACGTGAACCCGAAGAGCTGACGGGGTTGGCGTAGCAGCGCATCGAATCGCGCCGATCGCAATGGGGCACTGTCGGGACGCTCCCAGTTAGGCTCCACCCCATGGTCGGTTCCCCTACCGCGAGGTTTCGTGCTGCGCTCCTACTGTCGGCCGTCGGCGTTCTCGTTTTCGTACTGGCAGGATGCGGCAGCTCCACGTCGACCGACAACGACCTCTGCTCGCCACCGGGTGCCAGCGGCGCCTCCGCGGCTCCGACCAACCTCGACGCCGCGGCAGCCAAGGCGGGTGAAGGCCGCTACACCACTCCGACGACCAAGCCGATCGACCAGATCGATACGAGCAAACTCGGACTGATCACGCCCGGCAAACTCAGCGTCGGCACATTGTCCGACGCGCCGCCGAGCATCTGCGTCAATTCCTCGGGCACATTCACCGGCTACGACAACGAACTGCTGAAAGCCATCGCAGCAAAGCTGGGCCTGGAAATCGAGTTCTCCGGAACGGAATTCGCGGGTCTGCTTTCCCAGGTGGCGACCAAGCGGTTCGACGTCGCGTCATCGTCGATCACCACCACAGACGAACGCCGCAAGACGGTCGGTTTCACCAACGGCTACGACTTCGGCTACTTCTCGCTCGTCGCGCCGAATGGCAGCCCCATCAAGGGATTCGCGGACCTCAACGCGGGCACCAGGATCGGCGTCGTCCAGGGCACGGTCCAAGACGACTACGTGATCAGCACGCTGCATCTCGACCCCGTGAAGTTTCCTGACTACAACACGGCGTACGCGAACCTGAAAACCGGGCAGATCGACGCGTGGGTCGCACCGTCCCAGCAGGCCGAGGGTGCGATCAAGCCGGGCGATCCCACCTCGATCGTCCAGAACACGTTCAGCCTCAACAACTTTGTGGGCTGGGCGGTCAACAAAGACAACCAGCCGCTCATCGATGCGTTGAACTCCGGCCTCGACGCGGTCATCTCGGACGGCACCTGGGCAGAGCTGTACTCCGACTGGGTGCCTCGCCAATTGCCTGACGGTTGGAAGCCGGGCAGCAAGGCGACGACACTTCCGCAACTGCCGGACTTCGCGGCGCTTGCGGCAGAGCAGGGCGCGGTGAGCAAACTCCCGTGGCCGAACCCCGCTCGACCCTCGGCCAACTGAGCGACACGTTCTTCGACTGGGAGCTGTACCGCAAGGCAATTCCCGATCTGTTCAAGACCGGTCTGCCGAATACGCTGATTCTGGCGCTTGTCTCGGGTGTGGTCGGCTCGTTGCTCGGTATGGCTCTTGCGGTCGCGGGAATCTCTCGGACCCGCTGGCTGCGTTGGCCTGCAAGGATTTACACCGATATCTTCCGGGGTCTGCCTGCTGTGGTGATCATCCTGATTATCGGTCTCGGAGTCGGCCCGGTGGTCAAGGGCATCACGGGCAACAATCCGTATTGGCTCGGCGCAGCTGCCCTGTCGCTGTTGGCGGCCGCGTACATCGGGGAGATCTTCCGATCCGGAATTCAAAGTGTCGAGGCCGGTCAGCTCGAAGCGTCCCGGGCAATCGGATTCAGCTACCGGCAGTCGATGTCGTTGGTCGTGATCCCGCAAGGCATCCGACGGGTGTTGCCCGCCTTGATGAATCAGTTCATCTCGCTGATCAAGGATTCTTCGCTGATCTACTTCCTCGGACTGCTTGCGTCGCAACGTGAATTGTTTGCTGTCGGTCGAGATCTGAACGCGCAGACGGGCAATCTGTCGCCGCTGGTCGCTGCGGGACTCTTCTACCTCGCGCTCACGGTTCCGCTGACCCACCTGGTCAATTTCATCGACAAGCGGCTGCGGACCGGCAAGGCCGACACCTCGGGCACGCTCGATCCGCTCGAACAAGCCATCGTCGTGGAGAGGGGATAAGCGATGACCGAACCGGTATCGCTGACTGGACAGGGCATTCACCTGTCCTTTGGAACCAACAAGGTACTGCGCGGCGTCGATATCCACGTCGACGCGGGCAAGACCACCACGGTGATCGGGCCGTCCGGCTCGGGAAAGTCGACGCTGCTGCGCGCACTCAACCGGCTGCACGAACCGGAGCAGGGCGACATTCTGATCGACGGCCGTTCGGTGCTGAAGGACAATCCGGACAAGCTACGCCAGCGGATCGGGATGGTGTTCCAGCACTTCAACCTGTTCCCGCACAAGACGGTTGCGGACAACATCGCGCTCGGACCGCGCAAGCTGCAGGGACTCTCTAAGGAAGCGGCGCGGGCGGTGGCGCTCGAACAGCTCGAGGCGGTCGGGCTGTCGGCCAAGGCAGATTCTCGACCGGGCAATCTTTCCGGCGGTCAGCAGCAGCGGGTGGCCATCGCTCGCGCGCTCGCGATGAAGCCGGAAGTCATGTTCTTCGACGAAGCCACCTCGGCATTGGATCCCGAGCTGGTCAAAGGGGTTCTCGCATTGATGGCTGACTTGGCATCCGGCGGTATGTCGATGATTGTCGTGACGCACGAAATGGGCTTTGCCCGTTCGGTATCGGACACGGTGGTCTTCATGGACCACGGTCAAGTAGTCGAAACAGGTCCGCCCACAGCATTGTTCGATGCACCGCAGACCGAACGCCTGCAGCAGTTTCTCGCCCAGGTCCTGTAGTAACTGTGCGCGAATTCCCCCTCAGGAGCGGGGTGTGTTTGTTCAGGACATCGCGTGCAATTGATGTCTCAGGACATCGTGGACACTGACCGGTTCGTTCTTGTGATGATCAGGGATGGCCAGAACAGAGTTTTCGATGGATCCACAGTTTGTCGCAGCTGTTGCCTTCG
>JBBSKP010000255.1:0-6680 GCA_038256175.1 Mycobacteriales bacterium | reverse complement strand
TGTCGCGAAAGGCCATATCGGCAATTGTGGATGGATTCGAAGTTATCCACAGCGCCGAGTGTGCACCTTCTGTTGCAAACGTCGAGAGCCGGCGACAGAAGGTGCACTTTCGAGGCTAGGCGGGTCGGCGCCGGAATCGCCGGATCAGCCACCAGAATCCCCAGAGCAGCAGACCGAGCAGAAGCGGAATGAGCAGCGGCGCGAGCATGGCGATCAGGGCTGTGAAGAACGAGACGATGTCTTCGACTACGGAGATGAACGGGTTCGCGATCCCCGCTGTGCCGACGGTGCTCACTCCGCGAAAGGTGGTTTGAGCAGCACTGAACGCCAGTGCGGTCGGCGCTCCGATGATGAGGCCGGCTATCGCGGCCGCCGATGGGTCGAGCGAGGCGAACACGGCCCCGGTGGCCACAACAGCTGCGACGGGTCGAGTGACGTTGCCGACGACCGAGAGGAAGTTGTCGACAACCGGTATCAGGTCGGCCAGTAGCTCGACAATGGCCGCAATCGTCAACGCGACGAGTGCACCGGTGGATCCGACCCAGGAGAACGACGAATTCAGGTCGATGCCGAGCAGATCGAAATGGGCGGCGGCGCTGAGCATGAGCAGCGGCAGGAACGTGCGAAATCCGCTTGCCGCAGACAATCCGAGGCCGAGTAGGGCGGGAAGAACCCAGGTCTCCATGGGTCGGAGTGTAGGAGGTGGAGTTTGTACCAGGTGGCCGCATCGCCGGAACACTCGTAACGTGAACAGGTGACTCACGCTCGCCAAGATCGAACCCCGCCCATCATTGCCACGCTCGGCGAACTCAGGACCTCCGGGCATCAGCAACTGTCCGTGAAGCAAGAGATCCGAACCAACCTCCTTTCCGCGCTGCGCGACGGCGTCGACCCATGGCCAGGAATCGTCGGATTCGAAGACTCCGTGCTGCCACAACTCGAACGCGCCCTGATCGCCGGCCACGACGTGGTCCTGCTCGGCGAACGAGGTCAGGGCAAGACGAGGTTGCTGCGGACGTTGAATCTGCTGCTCGACGAGTGGACTCCCGTCATCGCGGGGAGTGAACTCGGCGAGCACCCCTACGACCCGATTACGCCTGCATCGATCCGCCGGGCCGCCGAACTCGGCGACGACTTGCCGATCACCTGGCGGCATCGCAGCGAGCGGTACTCGGAGAAGCTCGCGACGCCGGACACGAGCGTTGCCGACCTGGTCGGCGATGTCGACCCCGTGAAGGTCGCAGAGGGCCGCAGCCTCGGCGATCCGGAGACGATCCACTTCGGGTTGGTGCCCCGCTCTCATCGCGGCATCGTCGCGATCAACGAGCTGCCCGACCTGGCCGAGCGCATCCAGGTATCGCTGCTGAATGTGATGGAAGAGCGCGACATTCAGGTGCGTGGCTACACGTTGCGCCTGCCATTGGACGTGCTGCTCGTTGCGAGTGCGAACCCCGAGGACTACACCAATCGCGGTCGCATCATCACCCCGCTGAAGGACCGCTTCGGCGCCGAGATCCGCACGCACTACCCGCGTGAACTCGACGACGAGATCGCAGTGGTCAACCAGGAGGCGCACCTCGAAGCAGAGGTGCCCGAGTACCTGCTCGAAGTGCTCGCGAGGTTCACCCGATTGCTGCGTGAATCGACGGCGATCGATCAGCGCTCCGGAGTCTCCGCACGGTTTGCGGTCGCTGCCGCGGAGACGGTCGCAGCGTCCGCGGTCCACCGCAGTGTCGTACTCGGCGAGGCAGATCCGGTCGCGCGGCCTGTCGATCTCGGCACGGTGATCGAGGTGCTACGCGGGAAGATCGAGTTCGAATCCGGTGAGGAGGGACGCGAGCTCGAGGTGCTCGAGCATCTGCTTCGCCGAGCCACCGCGGACACCGCGCGGGAGCGGCTCGGCGGCATCGACCTGGCTTCGTTGGTGGCTGCGGTCGAGCAGGGCGATCCGGTGGTGACCGGTGAACGCGTGACGGCCAAGGCGCTCCTCGACGAGTTGCCCGAGCTCGATGTTCTCGACGTGATTGCGCGTCGACTGGAAGCAGACAGCGACGGAGAGCGAGCTGCCGCAGCAGAATTCGCGCTCGAAGGGCTATACCTGGCGCGGCGGATTTCGAAGGTGGCAGGCAACGACGGGCAGCTGGTGTACGGCTGATGGTGAAAGACTCGCGCTACGTTCGCTACGACGGAACCGACCCGCTCGCTCCGCCGGTCGACCTTCGCGATGCGCTCGAAGCGATCGGCAACGACGTGATGGCGGGCAGCTCGCCTCGGCATGCGTTGCAGGAGTTGCTTCGTCGCGGATCGAAGAACATGCGCGGGCTCGACGATCTCGCGATGAAGGCGCACCAACGTCGGCGAGAGTTGTTGAAACGCAGCAATCTCGGCGGAACACTCGAAGAGGTGCAGAAGCTGCTCGACCGGGCAGTGCTCGAAGAGCGCAAGACGTTGGCTCGCGCGCTCGATGACGAAGCCCGGTTTGCCGAGATGCAGCTTGCCGAGCTGCCGCCGTCGACTGCCCAAGCAGTGCAAGAGCTTTCCGACTACGACTGGCGTAGTCAACAAGCGCGAGAAGATTACGAGAAGATCCGCGACCTGCTCGGTCGCGAGCTGCTGGAGCAACGGTTCGCCGGTATGAAGCAGGCGCTCGAAGGTGCGACCGACGAGGACCGGCAGCGGATAAGCGAGATGCTCAACGACCTCAACGACTTGCTGGACGCGCATTCCCGCGGCGAGGACACCGACGAGCAGTTTCGCGAATTCATGGACAATCACGGCGGGTTCTTCCCGGAGAATCCGAAAAACGTTGAGGAACTGCTCGATTCGCTCGCGCAACGAGCGGCGGCCGCCCAACGGTTGCGCAACAGCCTGACACCGGAGCAGCGTGCCGAACTGGACGCGTTGGCGCAGCAGGCGTTCGGCTCGCCCTCGTTGATGAGTCAACTCGATCGGCTCGATGGGCATTTGCGGGCAGCGCGTCCCGGGGAAGATTGGGAGGGCACGGAGCGATTCCGCGGCGACCAGGGGATGGGGCTCGGCGAGGGAACGTCGGCACTGCAGGAGATCGCCGAGCTGGAACAGCTGGGCGATCAACTCGCGCAACAACATGCGGGCGCCGAGCTCGACGACATCGATCTCGAAGCCCTTGCGCGGCACCTCGGTCCCGAAGCTGCCGCGGATGTGCGGACGCTTGCCGAGCTGGAAAAGGCATTGCAGCAGGAGGGTTTTCTCGACAAGGGCGCCGACGGTCAATGGCGCTTGTCGCCGAAAGCCATGCGGCGCTTGGGTGAAGCGGCGTTGCGTGACGTGGCGGGGCGCCTGTCCGGTCGCAACGGGCAGCGTGACACCCGCAAGGCCGGCGCGATGGGTGAGCCAACCGGTGCCAGTCGAGAATGGCAGTTCGGCGACACCGAACCATGGGATGTGACTCGCACGATCACCAACGCCGTACTGCGCGATCCGGGGAAGATTCCGGTGCGGCTGCAAGTGGCCGATGTAGAAGTCGCCGAGACCGAACAGCGGGCGCAAGCAGCTGTCGCGTTGCTCGTCGACACGTCGTTCTCGATGGTCATGGAAGGCCGCTGGGTGCCGATGAAGCGGACGGCCCTAGCACTGAATCATCTTGTCTCCACCCGATTCCGTGGCGACGACCTACAGATGATCGGATTCGGCAGACACGCCAGAACACTGACCGCATCCGAGCTGGCGGGGCTCGACGGCGCCTACGAGCAGGGCACCAACCTCCATCACGCATTGATGCTGGCCGGTCGACATCTACGGCGCAATCCGAATGCGCAGCCCGTTGTCCTCATCGTCACCGACGGTGAACCGACGGCTCATCTCGAGCCAGAGGGGTACGCGCATTTCGACTATCCGCCGAGCATGCGCACGCTCGGGCTCACTGTCCGTGAGCTGGACAACCTGGCCAAGCTCGGCACTCAGGTGACGTTCTTCAGGCTCGGGGACGATGCGGGGTTGGCGCGTTTCGTCGATCGCATGGCTCGGCGGGCCGGTGGCCGGGTGGTGACCCCAGATCTCGATGGGCTCGGTGCCGCGGTGGTGAGCGACTACATGCGACTGCGACGGAAGTAGGGGACGCGCACGTTCAGCTGACGGCTATGCGGCGCTGAGTACGAGCCGGTCGCCGACAGGTGCCTCCAACGGCACGTCGAGCATGGCGAAGGTTGCGATCATCGTGCATATGCTTCCGACGGATTCTGGGTTGGTGCCCGACCGGAGTTCGACGGTGACGGTGGTTTCGGTCTCGGTGACGGACGCGTCCACGCCGTAGCAGTCGGGTGAACCGATCGCAAAGTGCAGAGCCACGCCGTCGTCGGTTCGGGTCCAGGATTGGAATGGGATCGGATGTGGCGAGACGATGCTCGGATCGGCTGTGAGTTCCTTGCCGAATTCGGCGTCGGGATCCTCGGTGGGGCGAGCAGGAAGCGTCGGTGCTGCGGTCGGTGTCGTCGGGGGTGCAGCGCTCGCGGTCGGATCCGGCTGCGACACCTGTCCACAGCCGATCAACGCGAGACACGCTAGCAATCCAGCGGCTATTTTCCGCATGTGTTCACGGTAGTACGCGCGTCAAGTGCGCAGGTCGCGGCGCGGCGGCGTCGGCAGCAGCGTGAACTTTCGTTGAAATCGTGAACTTAACTAGGGCGCGCAAGGCTTCGCCACAGTAGTGTTCGGCACCGGCGCGCTGCGGTGTTCGACGGCAGGCGCGTCTGGACATCCATTTCGAACGCACCCTCCGAAAGGGGACAACGTGGCGGACACATTGAATGCGGGCGACAGCCTCGGCGCCGGACAGTCGATCAACTCGAACAGCGGTGCGTACGCGCTGACGCTGCAGGATGACGGCAACCTCGTCCTGTCCGAGGGCGGCAACGCGGTATGGGCCAGCAGCACCAACGGTTCGGGAACCGTCAAGGCATCGGTTCAAGACGATGGAAACTTCGTGCTGTACAACGGGGATAACGCTCCGACGTGGGCCTCGGAGACGAGCGGCAACAGCGGTGCAAAACTGACGCTGCAAGACGACCGCAACGCCGTGCTCTACGCCGCCGATGGCAGCGCGCTGTGGTCGACCGGCACGGCCGTCGAGGCTGCCGCCGCACCCGCCGAGCCGGAGCCGGCTCCCGTCGAGGCTCCCGCCCCGCCGCCCCCACCCGCGCCGCGGACATACACCGTCGAACCCGGCGACACGCTGTGGGCAATCTCGGAGCGCTTCTACGGCGACGGCAACCGTTACCAGGAAATCGCTGACGCCAGCGGTGTCGCGAACCCGGACCTGATCAACCCCGGACGGGTGTTGACCATCCCGTAAGGCGAAAACCGAAACGGCCGCGCAGCTGAAAGGTCGCGCGGCCGTTTACGTTCGAGCGAGCTACCGCGTAGTGAACGGGAGCAGCGCCATCTCGCGCGCGTTACGCACCGCGACGGCAACCTGACGCTGCTGCTGCGGAGTGAGTCCGGTAACGCGCCGAGCGCGGATCTTGCCGCGGTCGGAAATGAACTGACGCAGCAGATTCACGTCCTTGTAGTCGACATAGGTGATCTTCGCCGCGAATAGCGGATTTTTCTTGGGACGCTTGCCCTCTAGCGCGCGGGCTTTCTTCGAGGGTGCTCTTTTGACTGCCATGTCTGTTCCTTACCAGCTCGACTTACGGACGCCGGGCAGTTCCCCTCGGTGGGCCATCTCGCGAACGCGGACGCGAGATAATCCGAACTTTCGAAGGTGACCACGCGGACGACCATCCGCGACGTCTCGATTGCGCAATCGTACCGGACTTGCGTCTCGTGGAAGCCGTTGTAACGCAGCTTGTGCCGTAGTTCTGTCCACGTCGGTCGATGACGGTTGCCGGATGATCTCCTTCAGTTCCGCCCGCCGCGAGGCGTAGCGCGCGACGACGGATTTACGCTGCTCGTTCTTTGCGATCTTCGACTTCTTTGCCATCAGCGCTCCTCCCTGAAGTCCGCGTGGCGACGCACGATCGGGTCGTACTTGCGCAGTACAAGGCGGTCTGGATCGTTGCGCCGGTTCTTGCGGGTCACGTAGGTGTAGCCCGTGCCGGCGGTGGACTTCAGTTTGACGATGGGGCGGATCTCGTTGCGCGCCATCAGATTTTCGTACCCTGGGCGCGGATGCGGGCCACGACGGCATCGATCCCGTCTCGATCGATCGTCTTGATGCCCTTCGCGGAGACGGTCAGGGTGATTCGCCGACCTTCGCTCGGTACGAAATAAGTCTTGTGTTGGATGTTCGGATTCCAGCGACGGTTCGATCGCTTGTGGGAATGCGACACGGACTTGCCGAACCCCGGCGAGCGTCCGGTCACTTGGCAGTGCGCCGACATGGATGCCTTTCTTGCGTCAACATGGATATGACAATCGTTTTCGACAATGCGAGGGTTTCACTGTAGCGTTCTCGGCGGCTAATGACAATCATTGTCGAAAGGGTGTGGAGCGTGATCCAGAATGACCAGAGGACGCCTGTCGTGCTGGTGTCGGGTTGGACCGGGGCAACTCGACAATCCGCCCGGTCGCTACTGGTCGAGGGGACAGTCGTCGTGCACCACGACCTCGGCGAAGTACACGAAGGCGTCGTCCGCCGGACGATCACAACTCAGGACGGCGACCGGACATCGATTCTGGAGCTGGCGCACGGCTGCGTGTCG
>JBBSKP010000254.1:0-6700 GCA_038256175.1 Mycobacteriales bacterium | reverse complement strand
TGGCACGCGTCGGTTCGGGAATCCAACCGTCACTCAACTCGGCTTCGGCCCTCAAGTGTCCCTCTTCCCCAAGTTGATGACGCATCGTCCGTCTGAGGAGGCGCTTCGCGCTCGTGCGCACTTTCGGAGGCTCTGGACTCCGAAAGTGCGCACGGGGCGCAAAGCGCCCTAAGACGCTTCTTTCGCGATGCTATCAGTGCACGCGTGTACACCGAATTACGCGCCTTGTTGCAACTGGTCCAACCAGTTGACAAGTTGACCCCCTGATGTCATTGTTCTTCTCATGTCCATCACGCCCATCCCCCGCGGTGCCGTCTCGGATGCTGTATTCGCGCAGCTGGTCGACGAGATCCTGTCCGGCAGACTGATGCCTGGCGATCCACTTCCGGCTGAACGCGATCTAGCTGAGTCGTTCGAGGTCAATCGACACGCGGTTCGCGAGGCACTCAAACGGGTGCAGCAGTCCGGCCTGATTCGGATCGCCCAAGGCGGCAAGACACGCGTCCTCGATTGGCGGACGAACGCCGGTCTCGATTTACTCGTCGAACTCACCCGCACCGGCGTGGTCCCACCGATCCGGCTACTCCGCGACATGGCCGAAATGCGTCGCTCGGTCGGCACCGACGCCGCCCGGCTTTGTGCCGAGCGCGCGAGCGACGAGCACCTCCAACTGGTCGCCAGCACAGCAGCGCGGTACCCGACCAACGAATGCACGTTCGCCGAACTCAGCGAGATCGATCGCACGTTCTGGACCGCCGTTGTCGACGGCTCGGACAACCTCGCCTACCGCCTGGGCCTCAACACCATCGTCGACGCCATCAACGAAATCGGAGCGGACCAGCTCACCGGATTCCCCGCCGAACTCGCTGATCGCGACGCACACATCGAGTTGGCCGACCGCATCGTCAATCGAGACGCCGCCGGAGCCCGTGACCTCGCCGAGCAACTACTCGGCCGAATCGTGTCCGCATTGCAATCAGACGCCCTGAAATAACGAAGGACTCTCCATGTTCGACCTTGTCTTGCACGCCATCCCGATCTTCGCAATTTGCCTTGCGCTGGAAGCTATTTCGTTCCACTTCCTGCCCGACGACGACGAAAAGGGGTACGAGCTGCGCGACGCGGCAACGAGCTTGTCAATGGGACTCGGGCAGGTGTTCATCAACATCGGCTGGAAGCTCGTCGTCATCGCGGTGTACGCCGCGGCGTACTCGATCGCACCGATACACCTGCCGGCCGACAACCCGCTCGTGTGGATCGCGTTGTTCTTCGCCGACGACCTGGCCTACTACTGGTACCACCGGCTGCACCACACGGTCCGGGTGCTGTGGGGCAGCCACGTCGTGCACCATTCGAGCCAGTTCTACAACTTGAGCACCGCGCTCCGCCAGACCTGGACACCTATGACCGCGTTGCCGTTCTGGCTTCCCCTTGCATTCCTCGGATTCCCGCCGTGGATGATCCTGACGCAGCAGGCTGTGAGCCTGGTTTACCAGTTCTTCCTGCACACCGAGCGCATCGACAAGCTGCCACGGCCCCTGGAGTTCGTGCTCAACATGCCGTCGCATCACCGCGTTCATCATGGTTCCAACGCCGAGTATCTCGACACGAACTACGGCGGGATCCTGATCATCTGGGACCGGCTGTTCCGATCGTTCGAGCCGGAAGGCGAACGCGTCCGCTACGGGCTCACCAAGAACATCGAGACGTTCCACCCCGTCGCAGTGGCCTTCGGCGAGTACCGAGACATCTGGCGGGACGTACGCAGCGCCAAAGATTGGCAAGCGCGATTCGGCCACGTCTTCCGCGGGCCGGGCTGGACACCGACAGCATCCTGAATGAGCGGGTCCTGAACGAGCGAAGGCCACCAACGCAATGCTGGTGGCCTTCGTCGATGGATGAGGAGGTTACGGCGCGGAGATGGCCGCGCTCATGACCCGAATGGCGGCAACGAGTCCGTCGATGAGGTCGCCCTCGCCGAACGATGCAACGGCGGCTGTCACGCCGAGCTGCGAAATCCGATCATTGACCCGATCGGCCACATCTTTGCCCGAGCGGATCTCGACTGCGCGGTGGTTCGGCGATACGGCGATCAACACCGAGCGCTCCGGCTCCGGCGTCGTCGGGAAGATCGCGTCTGCACCGGCACCGGTGTCAGCTCCAAGGTCGCCGAGGTAGACGTTGAAACGCACCTTGGTGCTACGCGTGGCCTTGGTGAGTGCATCGTCGAGTCTGATCAGTTCCTTTTCGGTGAACGGGAGCTCAGGAAACTCCTCGCCCGCGCGATGGACCGCAGACACGCGCCCGCTGGTCGTCAGAACTGCACCAAAGGGCAACTCGGACTCCACAACTGCGGGATAACGGCTACCACTTGCCACTTGACCTACCTCCGATCAGATCCGCCGGGGCGGCCTCGATTTCCGCGTGCCCGCTGCCGTGATGGCTGTGCGTCGTCACTTCGTCTGTCGCACTCCACAACACCGGCGCATGCGTCCAGTCGTCGCCGAGGTTGAAGTGGGTCGGATGCTTACCGGCAATCGGACTGCCGAGGAAGGCGAGTCCCGCGATGATCGCTGTCACGACGGCAGGTATTCCTACGAAAACCGCCAATGTCTCGAGAATGCTCACACGCCAACGGTAGTCCAGCCACGATCGGAACGGATAAGCAACACCCGAACTTGCTACGCCGCACCCTCACCCAGATAGCGCAACCACGACGGATCGAGCTCCTTGGTCGTCGCGAGAAGACGCCAATGCGGGCCCTTCGGTGGTACCAAGGCCGCCCGCAACGTCCAGCCGAGTTCGCCCAGCATCTTGTCGGCTTTGCGGTGGTTGCACGGCGCGCAACTGGCAACACAGTTTTCCCACGTGTGCTCGCCACCGCGACTGCGCGGGATGACGTGGTCGATCGTCTCGGCCTTCCCACCGCAATACGCGCAGCGGAACCGGTCCCTGTGCATCAGCGCCGCACGGGTCATTGGGATGCGCGCCCGATAGGGAACCCGAACATAGTTGCGCAATCTGATGACCGAGGGCACCTGCACGGAACAACCGGCGGAATGGATGACGGGGCCGCCTGGGTCGTCATGGACTGAATGCGCTTTATCGCACACCAGCAGGACGACGGCACGGCGAACAGGCAAGGCGGTCAGCGGCTCGTAGGTGGCGTTGAGAAGCAGCACCCGGCGCTTGACCCAGGCCGGAACCGCTGGCTCGACGAGGCTTGGAGGCCCCACGGAGGTCAGCGGTGGACTTTCGGTCAAAACATGAATAGCAGACGCCCCCGACGCTCGACTGTTGGCGTCGGTGGGCACGAGTTGTCGGTGCGCTCGCGCATCGTGACGGTGCTTCATACGACCTCCGGGAGATTGCCACCCAGTTGACCATGGATTACCGGCAGATGCACGATGATTTCGAACAAAGTCGCAGGACATTCGGTGAACAACCGATGACGATCCGGCCGCGCCGATCGCTTCCATGCCAAGGCACAATGGGAGGCGATATGACTAGCCCACAAGAAACCTTCTACGACGCCGTCGGCGGAGCTGAAACCTTCCGCCGCCTGATCAGCCGCTTCTATCGCGAGGTCGCAGCGGACGAAATATTGCGCCCGCTGTATCCCGAGGAGGACCTCGGTCCCGCCGAACGCCGCTTCCGAATGTTCGTCGAGCAGTACTGGGGCGGTCCGCGAACGTACTCGGACGAACGTGGTCACCCTCGTCTACGGATGCGGCACATCCCGTTCCAGATCGGGCCGATCGAGCGTGATGCATGGCTGCGCTGCATGTACATCGCGATCGCCTCGATCGAACCGGAGGTCCTGGACGAGGAGCATCGCAAAGCGCTGACGGACTATATGGATATGGCAGCGCATTCGATGGTGAACTCGGCGCTCTAGGCGCGGTTGCCGAACAGTTGCCGACTGCATCGGGCCTGGAGCGAACCCCTTAATGTCGTGAGTGACCCGATCATTTGGCACTATGACCCATTGTGAAGGAACGACAGTTAGCTCCGGCGAATGACAAGAACGCCGAATCCTGGTGGCAGAAAGCAGTTGTCTATCAGGTTTATCCGCGTTCCTTCGCCGATTCCAACGGTGACGGGATCGGCGATCTTGGCGGGCTTCGGGACAAAATGGGATACCTCGAGTTGCTGGGGGTCGACGCAATCTGGCTGTGCCCGGTAATGCGCTCGCCGATGGCTGACGGCGGTTACGACGTATCGAACCCGCGTGATATCGATCCGCTGTTCGGCGGGCTCGAGATGATGGACGACCTGATCGCCGAGGCCCATTCGCGTCAGATCCGCGTCACCATGGACCTGGTTCCGAACCACACCAGCGTCGAGCACGCGTGGTTCAAGGAGGCATTAGCCGCCGCACCGGGCAGCGCCGAACGCTCGCGGTACATCTTTCGCGACGGCAAAGGCGACGACGGTGCGCAGCCACCGAACAATTGGCCGAGCATCTTTGGCGGGCCGGCGTGGACGCGGGTCACCGAGGCCGATGGCAAGCCCGGCCAGTGGTACCTGCATATCTTCGCGCCCGAACAGCCGGACCTGAACTGGGAGAACCCGGAGATCTTCGAAGACCTTGCCAAGACGCTTCGATTCTGGTTGGACCGCGGTATCGACGGCTTCCGCATCGACGTCGCGCACGGCATGGCCAAGCCCGCAGGGCTGCCGGACATGGAGATCAGTGACAACAAGCTCCTTGCCAATTCCGAGTCGGACCTGCGCTTCAACAACGCGGCCGTGCACGACATTCATCGCAGCATCCGCAAGGTGATCGACGAGTACCCAGGTGCGGTCGCCGTTGGCGAGGTCTGGGTCGAGAACAACGAGCGGTTCAGCGAGTACGTTCGCCCTGACGAACTGCAACTGGCCTTCAACTTCCGGCTTGCCGAAGTGGCGTTCGACGCCGAGGCGGTCCGAGGCGCGATCGAGAACTCGATTGCCGCGGTCGCGGGGGTCGGCGGAACACCGACATGGACGTTGTCCAATCACGATGTCGAGCGTGAGGTGACTCGCTACGGCGGCGGCGCGGACGGTGTGGCGCGCGCACGCGCGATGGCACTCGTGGAATTCGCCTTGCCGGGAGTCGTGTTCATCTACAACGGGGCCGAACTCGGCCTGCCGAACGTCGATCTGCCCGACGACGTACTGCAGGATCCGGTCTGGGAGCGATCGGGTCACACCGAGCGCGGACGCGACGGTTGTCGGGTACCGCTGCCGTGGGAGGGCACCACGCCGCCGTTCGGATTCACGACCGGCACCTCATGGCTGCCGATCCCGCCGGAGTGGGCGAACGCGACGGTCGAGACGCAGATCGAGGACGTCGATTCCACGCTCTCTCTGTACCGCCACGCGCTCGAACTGCGGGCGATGCGGCCGGAGTTCTCGGGCGACGAAATCGACTGGTACGGGAGCCCTCCCGGGTGCCTGGCCTTCCGCCGGCGCGGTGGGCTCATCTGCGCACTCAACGCAACCGAAGCGCCGATCCCACTACCGCCAGGCGAACTGCTGCTCTCGAGCGCACCGATCGAGGGCGGGCAGCTGCCGGCGAATGCGGCGGCTTGGCTGGTCTAGGGCGCTCCGCGCCTCGTGCGCACTTTCGGAGGCCCTGACCTCCTAAAGTGCGCACGAGCGCGAAGCGCTTTCTCAGCGCACCATCAACGGAATCTCGCCAGCCCGCCGTTTCGCCACCGACCCGAACCGTCCGTCGAGCCGCACCCACGTCCGGTCGGCCCGCACTCGGACGAGTTCGGCGGGATCGATGCGATCCAGGTTCAAATCGGCGGTGAGTGGATCACCGGTCTCACTGCCCAGGACGGGAACGAATCCCATTGCGGTGAGCGCGAAGACGATCCGCATCGATATCCCGACGCGCATCCCGGCTCCGCGCACTTCGATCACTTCCTGTTCGAGCAACGACGCGGGCGGTCCGTGGCTGCTGCCGTGCTCCTTCGCCAATGCCGCACCGCGTTGCGCAAGGTCGACAAGCACGCGTGCCGGCACGTCATCGACGTGTACGAACCCTTGATCAGGCGGGAGCGCACCGCGCCACGCCGAATCCATCGAGTAACCGAGATCGACGCGGCCGTCGACGGCGGACTCCAACCCTTGTAGAAGGGCGTCGGCACCAGCCGTGGTGTCCGACGGCCGCAACGTCGCTGCTATCGCCCGAGTGGCGAGGGCGTCGAATCCCGTTGTCGCCCATGCTGCGACGCGACCGTCGGGACGCGTCCGCAGCCTGATGACGGCGGCCTCGTCGAGACGTACGGCTTTGCTGACGAACGTCGACAGGTTCTCGCGTTCGACAGGGTCTGCAATGTCGAGAAATCTTTCCTGCACTACGGGATCAGTCCCGCTTCCAGCTTGCGAGGTAATCCTTCTCCTCGGTAGTGAACCGGCGTAGCCGCTGACCTTGGATGTCGAATGCCGCGATCTGCGTCGTCGCCAGCACCGCAGCCGGCGAGTTGGGACCTGCACCCACGCCGCGAACTTCGTAGCCGACCGTGAAGTCCACTGCCCGAAGCTTTTCCACCCACATCACGATGTCGAGCGGGGTGTCGTCGTGTCGGAGCTGACCCTTGTATTGCACGTGGAGGTCGACTAGAACCGCTCCCTCGCGCAAAGATTTAGTAGGGCGATCATCGTAGAACAGCCATGGGATACGCGCCTCTTCGAGCAGCGTCACCAT
>JBBSKP010000253.1:0-6752 GCA_038256175.1 Mycobacteriales bacterium | reverse complement strand
AATGCGCCATAGGTGTTCACCAGGTGCAAGGGAGTGAAGCTGTAGTTCATGAGCTGCCGATGCGAGATCATGTTGCGTACCGGCCAGAAACTGAGCACCGCAACTACCGCCGTCACGCCAATGACAAGGCCGATCTGCCAGGGCGGCAACGCATTCAGATCATTGGGCGGATCCGGCTGTTCTATCGGCAGGACTCGTGCCCACCACGCGCTGTCGATGACCGAGAGTGCGAGCGCGATCGCCGTTGCGTTGAGCCACGAAAAGTTTCCGCTGACCATGAGCCAGCCCTGTGTGACGACGATGATCACCGCCGCGACGCTGGCGATGGGCTGTGGCGCGAACAACCCGAACGGCACGATCAGTTGTGTGAAGTGATTTGCGGCGACCTCGATCCGGTGCAACGGTTTTGGCAGGTGATGGAAGTACCAGCTCAGCGGCCCGGGCATCGGTTGCGTCTCGTGGTGGTAGTAGAGGCAGGTCAGGTCGCGCCAGCAGCGGTCGCCACGCAGTTTGATCAGTCCCGCGCCGAACTCGAGCCGGAACAGCACCCAGCGCAACAGCCACATCACCAGCACCGGTGTCGTGGTGTTGCCAGCGCCGAGGAATATGGCGAGAAAGCCGACCTCGAGCAGCAGAGATTCCCAACCGAAGCTGTACCAGGCTTGCCCGACGTTGACGATGGACAGGTAGAACACCCACAGTGCCAACCACATCGTCATGTTGACCGCGAGCGGCATGTGATCGGTCAGGCCCACCAGAGCGCAGCCCGCGATGACAACGCCGGTCCACGCGATCACGGCGAAGAATCGGTCCGAGTAGTACGCGTGGAAGATGCTCGGCGATCGTCGGAATCCTTTGTGCTGCAGTAGTCGCGGTACGGGTAACAGTCCGTGCTCGCCGAGCAGGGCACGGAATTGCAATGCGGCACTGAGAAATGCCGTGAGGTAGACGAGCGCCAGTGCCCGCTGGAATACCCACCGGCTCAACCAGTAGTCGGACTCCGTGAACCATTCCACGGGCGAACCTTCCGCGATGCTGTCGAAATATCGACGCTACTCGCGGATTACGCAGGGAACAGCCGATTCACGCGAGAACCACGACTGGGCGAGGCTCGGGAACCGGAACGACAACCGGCGCGCGGCGGCCTGCGGTCGCCGCCATCGCCCCGGCGATCACGACGGCCCCACCGATCAGGGACACCACACTCGGCTGCTCGCCGAATACGAGCCACGCTGCTGCGATTCCGACGACCGGTACAAGCAACGAGAAGGGTGCAACCACACCAGCGGGATACCTCGTCATCAGGGCAGTCCAGATTCCGGAACCGGCAATCGTGCCGAGCATCACGATGTACGCCAGCGCAGCCAGCGCGGGCCATCCCGACGAGCTGAACGAGCCTGCCAACGCGTGCCAACCCGTGGTCGGGCCCTCGACGGCGGCCGAGATCGCTAGCATCGGCAGCGGCGGGATGACGGCCATCCACAGCGTCAGGTGCAGTGCGTTCGGTGGTTTGGCCAGCCGTGATCCGAGGTTGCCGAAGGCCCAGCCGAGCCCGGCAAGCAGGGTCAGTACGACGGGCAGCAGAGCTGCGTGCTGGGCGCGGTCCCAGCCGATTGCCACCATCCCGCACACGGCAACGGCGATGCCGGCGACCTGGCGCCCCGAGACCTTCTCGCTGAGCAACAAGGCGCCGAGAATCACGGTGAAGGGCGCCGACGACTGCAGCACCAGGGACGCCAATCCTGTTGGCATGCCGACTTTCATCGCGGCGAAGAGAAATGCGAACTGCAGTACGCCGAAACCGGTTCCGTACAGAAGCAGCCACTTCAGCGGTACCTGCGGCCGAGGCACGAACAGGACGACCGGAATCGCGATGACCAAGAATCGCAACGCACCGAAGAAGAACGGAGGGTACTGGTCGAGGCCTGTGCGGATCGCGATGAAGTTGAGCCCCCACAGCACGACGACCGTCAACCCGAGCATGCGATCACGAATGGTCATGAACACCATAGTGAGCAACGCGAACCATCAGGACAATCGAATAAAAGTGGACCATCCTTGTAGCATTACTACATGAACTTGGATGCACACCGGCTCCGGGTGCTGCGGGAACTTGCAGACCGGGGCACGGTGACCGCTGCGTCGACCGCGCTGTCGATGACGCCTTCGGCCATCTCGCAGCAGTTGAAGCTCCTCGCCAAGGAAGCCGGCGTCGCCCTGCTCGAACCCGACGGCAGGCGTGTTCGCCTCACCGACGCCGGCCAGGCCCTCGTGCTGCGCGCCGAGGACGTCATTTCGGCGCTCGACCGGGCGGCTGCGGAGATGGAACTGTATCGAGGATCGCCCCGCGGGCGAGTTCGTGTCGCGATGTTTCCTTCCGGTGCCGCCATGCTGCTGCCGGCTGTGCTCGCCGCGATGGCCGGCACGGGTGTCGAAGTAGAGGCGCGCGATGTCGATCTGCCCTCCGCGGAGGTCCCGAGGTTGCTTGCCGATTTCGATGTGGTGCTCACTCATCGTGACGATCGGGCGCCGTCGTTGTCGACCGAGCGAGTGGCCTCGCAGGCGTTGCTGCGTGAACCGATCGATCTGGTGGTGTCGGCACAGCATCCACTCGCAGGAAGCTCGACGGTGTCGCTCGACCAGCTCGTCGACGAGAGCTGGATCAGCGTCCTCGGCGGATTCCCGGTGGACGACGTATTGCAATCGGTGGCCACCATCACCGGCGTGCAACCACGAGTTGTGCAGCGGCTCAACGACTTCAGTGTCACCGAGGCCGTCGTCGCATCGGGGTACGGGATTGCGCTCATGCCGCGCTACGCCGTGCGGCATCCCGGTCTTGTTGTGTTGCCGCTAGCGGGTGTGCGGGCGGGCCGAGTCTACGAACTGGCTACGCGACTACACGCCGCGCAACGCCCGGCGGTCAACGCGGTGCTGACGGCTTTCGCAGACGCCGCGGCGGCTGTCCGTGAGCGCTATCCGGCGGTGAGCACACACCGCGTGCCCTCATAGATGGTCGGCATGCATCGATTGCAGTGCGTGCAGAGCGACTGTCGTGACCCCGACGCCTGAATCCGTTGCAGCAGATCGGGTTCCCGTAACAATGCCCGGGCCATCGCCACGAACTCGAAGCCTTCGGCCATCGCGAGGTCCATGGTCTCCCGATTGGTGATGCCTCCGAGGAGGATGAGGGGCATCGTCAACTCGCGCCGGAACTGCCGGGCACTGTCGAGCAAATACGCTTCCTTGTAAGGGTATTCGCGTAGGAATGCTCGCCCGCCCAATCGAATTCCCCACCGCAGCGGCGCTGGGAACACGTTGGCGAACTCGCGCCGCGGGGCGTCGCCGGTGAACAGGTACATCGGGTTCAACAGCGAACTGCCTGCGGTGAGTTCGAGTGCGTCCAACGCTCCGTCGGACTCCAACCATCGTGCGACTTGCAGGGATTCGTCGAGTCGCAGACCGCGAGGAACGCCGTCGTCCATGTTCAGCTTCGCCGTCACTGCGAGCCGGTTGCCGACCGCGTCACGCACCGCGATGGCAATGCGGCGGGCGAGCCGTGCGCGATTGGCCAAACTGCCGCCGTAGTCGTCCTTGCGGCGGTTCAGCAGCGGGCTCAGGAACGAGCTGACAAGGTAGTTGTGCCCGAAGTGGATCTCGACAGCGTCGAATCCTGCCTCCTCGGCGAACCGCGCCGCGTGGGCGTGCGCCTGGACAATCTTGTCCAGGTCTGCGACGTCAGGCGATCGGGTCGGTTTCATTCCGAGCGGGCTGAACAGTCTGCTGGGCGACAGCGCGGGAAGCCGATTTGACGCAGCGTTGGCGACCGGTCCAGCGTGACCGATCTGCGCCGAGACCGCGGCACCTTCGGCATGGACGGCGTCGGTCAGTGTGCGGAGCCCGGGAACAGCCTCGGGTCGCATCCAGATCTGGTGCCGGTCGGTCCTGCCTTTTGGGGAAACGGCGCAATACGCCACTGTCGTCATACCGATGCCACCTGCGGCCGGCCTGCGGTGAAACTCGACGAGCTCGTCGGTGGCCAACGCGTCGGGGGTGCGTCCCTCGAAGGTGGCGGCCTTGATCACTCGGTTGCGGAGCGTGACCGGGCCGAGGGTGGCGGGTGCGAATACGTCGGTCATCGGACGGCCTCGACCGGGGCATTCAGGCCTGCTTGAACGAAGCTGCGCAGCGCGGCAATCGATCCCGCGGACAGCGTCCGATCGCCGACGAGCGGATCACCGAACTGATGCAGGATCAACTCGAAGGCCAACGCCCAGCGGCGAACAGCTTCCTTTTCAGTGAGGCCAGGATGCTCGCCGCGCAGAACCTGAACCCACGAATCCATGCGGAACCACCGCGAAGTCCAGTCGAGATCATGGCGGCCGAGCACGAGTCGGGCCAGCAGATGGAGGTGCAATCGACCGATCGGATCGGCGGCGAGCTCGGCGAACGGCTCGATTATCGCGTCCACGTAGCTCGACACAGACGCGGCATTGTTCGACAACTCCGCGAGTGGTTGCGCCCACGTCGGCCCGAGTCGGTCCTCGAGAATCGCGGTGACCAGCGCGTCTTTCGAGCCGAAATGATAGTGCACCGCGGCGGGGTTCGCGCCTGCCTCGGTGCAGATCGCCCGCACAGACACCTGCTCGTACCCGGACTCCAGCAGGAGTCGTTCGCCGGCAATGAGCAGCCGGTCGCGGGTATCAGCGTCGTTCGTCACTTTGGGTGGCATAAACACCATGACACCACATTTCAATCAGTGATTCAATCACTGATTGAATTTCGAGCAGAGCTACTCCGCCCCGGCGTGGCGTCCGCCCGGTATGGCGAAGTCGTCCGCGACCATTGCGGCAAGTTCGAGCAGAGCGTTCCGCGTTGGCTTGCTGACGAGTTCCAGGTCGATCTCCGCACCTTCGGCAAGGTGATCGTCGAACGGCACGACCTGAACGGCCCGGGTGCGGTCGAGGAACAGCTTCCGAAGTTGTTCGAGGTCGACCGAACTGGCGCCCCGACGCGAGGAGTTCACGACAACCACGGTCCGCTCGACGAGCTTGCCGTAGCCGTGGTGCTCCAGCCAGTCGAGCGTGGCCGATGCGCTGCGCGCGCCGTCGATCGCGGGCGAGGTCACGAGGACAAGGGAACTCGCCATATCGAGCACGCCGGACATCGCCGAGTGCATGAGTCCGGTGCCGCAGTCCGTCAGAACAATGTTGTAGTACGCCTGCAGGATGCCGATCGCCGAACGGTAGTCGGCCTCGCTGAACGCCTCCGATACGGCCGGATCTTGTTCGCTGGCAAGCACTTCCAACCGGCTGGGTGCCTGCGACGTGTGCGCGCGGACATCGGAGTAACGGTGGATGCTCGGGTCGTCGAGCAAGTTGCGCACCGTCGATCGAGTTTGTTTCGGGACTCGGTGGGCAAGGGTGCCGAGGTCGGGGTTCGCGTCGATGGCGATGACACGATCGCCGCGCACCGATGCGAACGTCGAGCCGAGGCCGACGGTCGTCGTAGTCTTTCCGACCCCACCCTTGAGCGAGAGGATCGCGATCCGGTAGTCGCCGCGGACCGGTTGGTTCACCCGGTCGACGAGTTCGCGATGCGCGACATCGGCCGGCGATTCGCCTGGATTCACCGATCCGCCCGTTGCTTTGTGCAGCGCAAGACGCCAGCCGCTACGCGGGGGACGCTTCGCACGCCGGAGCAGGCTCAAGTCGTTCACCGACTGCGGCTGCTGCTGATGTACTTGCTGGTGCTGCTGGGGGCCGCCCTGCCACTGCGGTCCAGGCTGCTGTGCCTGCGGCGGGGGCGCCCAGGTGTAGACCGGGCGGGTCGATTCCGTCTCGGGCGGTGCCTGGTACCTCTGCGCAACCCGATCCTCTTGGAACGGGACGCGTCGAACGCTTCCGTCGGAACCGATCTCCGACTTCTCTCGCGGACGCTCATCCCGCACGGGCGCGGGCGGCGGGGGCGGCGGAGGTGTCGGTAGCGGCTGCGCGTGAGTCACGTCGGTCTGCCACGGACGTGACGGCTGCTCCCGCGGCTGTTCCGGAGGTGCCTGCTCGGCCTGCTGTGGGGGCGTGTTCCGCGCGCTCTTATCCGGCGGCTCGTTGTTCTGGAGCCAAGGCGGCGTGGACGGACTGAATTCGTTGGACACAGCTTCCCCCATAGCTCAAAACGAGCAGTCTTCGATGCAAGTGTTGCGGCGACCACGCTAGCGCATCCGTCATAGACATTACGACTTCGCAGAGTTAACCTCGAGCCAACTAAGTGGAACGTGTTCTAATTCTGAAGGATGGGACGTTGGCCGAAATACACCGGACGGCCCGAATCAACGGCATCGATGTGCATTTCGTCGAACAGGGCGGCGTTGAACAAGGGCAGAGTCCCGCGATCTTGCTGCTGCACGGCTTTCCGCACACCTGGACAAGTTGGCGACATCAGATCGAGCCGCTTGCTTCCGCGGGGTTCAGAGTCGTAGCCCCTGATCTGCGGGGAATGGGCGCGACGTCCGCACCGAGAGACGTCGAGTCGTACCGCGCCGACGTCATCGTTGCCGATCTCGTCGGTTTGTTGGACGAATTGGGCATCGAGCAGGCAGTCGTAAGCGGCCTGGATTTCGGGCTCTGCGCTGCCTATGACCTCGCCTATCTGCATCCAGATCGGGTGAACGCGACGATCGGTCTGGAAAATCCGTTCGTGACGCCGACGTCGCGTCCCCCACTCGCGGGCGCCGCCTGGATGGCGAAGAAACATTT
>JBBSKP010000252.1:0-6761 GCA_038256175.1 Mycobacteriales bacterium | reverse complement strand
GCCGCGATCACCCTCTGGACCGAGCACTGGAACCAGGACCCCAAGCCGTTCGTCTGGAAAGCCACCGCCGAGGACATCATCGCCAAAGTCCAACGCGGCCGTACCACCCTCCACCAGATCAAAACGCAGACGGACCACTAGTTGGTCGATCGGATCCGCGATTTCGACAGGGAGAAACGGAAGCATAAGTGACACACGGTTATCCATGATGTCGGCGGCATCCTTGGAGCGAACGGAAACCGGCACCAGTGTGCGCACGGAATTCGCCGACGGCTGCTCGCCGCGCTGCAACAGGACTGTTCGCAATGCACCCGTTACTGCCGCCAGAGCGACGTCGTTGACCGTCGCGTCGAAGACTCTGCCGATTTCACGGATCTCGCTCATCGACGTCCGGCTAACTGCGTAACGCCGTTGCCGGCCAATCGACCCGAGCAACGACGTCGAGGCAGACGGCACCAGAAATCCCCCCGCAATTCCTGCAAGCCCTTTGAGAGCGTTGAATGCGCCAGAGGTCAGGCGCCACGGCAGTTGCGCGCCTCGGGTAACGAGCTTGAATTGGTCGGACGGATTTGTCGGGATCGCCTTCGCCGCCTTCAAGACTCTATCGACGAGTCCGTCCGACACAACAGGTGCACCATCGCCGATGTGTCGCAGTGCGATCTCGGCAGGGTCGAGATCGCAGATCGCTTCGAACAATCTTGCCCCGGCGATGCCGTCTGCCATGCAGTGGTGGACCTTGGCGAGCACGGCCCAACGCCCATCGGCAAGTCCTTCTATGACCCAGCATTCCCACAACGGTCTGTCGCGGTCAAGCCGCTGCGCCATCACTCGCGCCACCAAATTGGACAGCGCCGCGTCGTCGCCGGGCTCAGGCAGGGCAGTGCGCCGGAAGTGGTGTCCCAGTTCGAAATTGGGATCATCTACCCATGTCGGGGCGGTGAGATAGAACGGCGCCATACGAACCTTTTGCAGTGCGTGCGGCACCGAGGAGAGTCGATCGGCGACACTCTCGAGGAATTCCTCCTGGCTTGGGGCCGGCCCTTCGATGATTGCGACGGCGGCGATTGCCAGGCTGACATGCGGATCGGAGTCTTCGATCTCGAGGAAGCCTGCGTCCAATGGAGTCAGATGTTGCATCGACCTGCACCTAGTTCCTTGCGTCGGGTGTCGACACCCAGCGTGCCGGGCCGCGCCGATCGCCCCTAGGGCCCGACGTCCCACTGCCCAAGTCGAATGTCACTACAGGTGTCCTTTCGATCGCAGGAGAGGACTTTCGGCCGTCGAGCCGTTGCTCGAGCGCAGCCAGAATTGTGGTCGGCACCCACACATTGATGGCAAAGGATTACGGCGATGGAGCGGTTCGAAGGACGAAGTGCGGTCGTAACGGGAGGTGCGCGCGGCATCGGAGCCGCCGTCGTCCGGGCGTTGGCTGCGGCTGGACTACAAGTGGTCATCGGCGACCTTCTCGACGACGAGGGTAAGCAATTGGCTGAGAGCGTCGGCGATTCGGTGAGCTACCGGCACCTCGATGTGACCAGCCACGACGACTGGCAAGCGATCCTTGCAGAGGCCGAGGAGGTGCACGGGCCACTGGCGGTTCTTGTCAACAACGCTGGAGTTGTCGAATTCGGTGGCATCGAAGATCAGTCTCCGGCTATGTTCCGCCACGTCGTCGATGCCAACATGCTTGGGCCATGGCTCGGAATGCATTTCGCGGCGCCGATGATGCGCAAAGCTGGTGGGGGCGTGATTGTGAACGTCTCGTCGACTGCGGGCTTGACCGGTTATGCCAATGTCAGCGGTTACGTTGCCAGCAAATGGGGGCTCCGTGGATTGACGAAAGCCGCTGCGCTCGAACTTGGTTCAGCCGGAATACGCGTCTGTTCGGTCCACCCGGGCCTGATCCGTACACCCATGACAGATGGCATGGACAGTTCGCTCGTCCAGGGCCAGCCGATACCGCGTTTCGGCGAACCGGACGAGGTTGCAGCGATGGTGCGGTTCGTCGCGATGGAAGCGACCTATTCGACCGGTTCGGAGTTCGTGCTCGACGGCGGCGCAACGGCCGGAATTTCGTCGGACCTCGTCTCAGACCCGGAATAGTTGCGGGACAACAATGGAACACGCCTCATCGGAGTTGCAAACCCGATTGTTCGCACGATACGCCGACCTCCATGAAACTCACACGGGCGTGGTCACTTTGGTCGGAAGTCGCGCATACAAGTTCAAGAAGCCCTGTCGGACAGCATTCCTCGACTTCAGCACAGTCGAGTTGCGCGAGGAGGCGTGTGATCGGGAACTGCAGTTGAATCGACGACTTGCGCCAGATGTCTACCTGGGTGTGGGGCATCTGTCCGATCCGACGGGTGGGCCGGACGAACCGATACTCGTCATGCGTCGAATGCCCGAGACCGCGCGGCTGTCGACCATGATCCGAAGTGGCATCGACCTCGAGAACGCGATTGTGGCGGTGGCGCAGCTGATGGCCACATTCCACTTGTCCGCCAACCGGTCCGAGGACATCGATCTTCAAGGGACTGCCAGAGCGGTGCTAGCGCGGTGGGACAATAACTTTCGGGAAATGGCGGCGTTCTGTGAGCAAGCGTTCGTCCTCGATGTACTTCAGAAGATCGAGGGCTTGGCTCTCCAATATCTGCGTGGGCGGGAGTGTCTGTTCGATCAGCGAATTGCCGAGCGCCGCATCGTAGACGGTCACGGTGACCTCATTGCGGACGATGTATTCTGCCTGCCCGATGGTCCAAGAGCGTTGGACTGCCTCGACTTCGACGATGGTTTGCGCTTCATCGATTCGATCGACGATATTGCATTTCTGGCCATGGACCTCGAGTATCTCGGCCGCTCCGATCTCGCGCGGACATTCCTCGACGAGTACACCCGTATTGCTGGGGATCCGTCGCCGCGATCGCTGATCCACCACTACATCGCCTACCGCGCGATGGTGCGTGCGAAGGTTGACTACATCTGTGCGGAGCAGGGAAATGCTGAATCTCTCGCCGACGCTGGAAGACATCTTAAGCTCTGTCTCGATCATCTCGAGCTCTCCGCTGTTCGATTGTGCCTGGTTGGCGGACTTCCGGGTACAGGGAAGTCCACAATAGCGACATCATTGGCTAATCATGGTGGTGCAGAGCTGATTTCGAGTGACAGAATCCGAAGAGAACTACAAGCAAGCGGGCAAATCGAGGGTCCGGCGGGGCGATTCCGGAGTGGTCTCTACGCGCCCGAAATTTCATCGTTGGTCTACGCGACGATGCTCGATCGTGCTGAGACTTACCTGGCGCAAGGTCGGTCTGTAGTCCTCGACGCGTCGTGGATCGATGCACGCGAGCGTAACAATGCGGCACTGTTGGCGGTCGCTGCCAACGCCGTACGCATCGATATGTGTTGCGTGGCTCCGAGCGCTGTTGCTGCAGCCAGGATCGAGTGCCGTCGCGCGACCGATTCGGATGCAACTCCGGCTATCGCGGCTGAGATGGCGGTTTCCGCAGATTGGCCGAACGCAGTGGTCGTGGACACATCGGTCAGCCTCGAGGAATCGGTCACCGCTTCGGTCAAGGTGTGGAACGAGGCCTGCGCGTAGTACTTTCGAGAGGATGACTTCCGATAGCCGCTGGTTCGGAAACCAACCGGTCAAAGTTGTCGCGACTACTCCGCGGTGGTGTCCGGGACGACCAGGACTGGACATTTCGCGCGGTGAACGGTCACGTTGCTCACCGAACCGAGCGCCGCTCCTGGGATGCGCGAATGCTGTACGCCGCCGACCACGATGAGTTGTGCCGATTCGCTGAGGTCGAGAAAGTAGGATGCGCTGCCACCTCGACTGTGACGGTGTTGGTCCGCACGCTTGGGAATTGTTGTTGCCATCTGTCAACGCGGTCATCGAGCAGCTCTTGTGCTCGCTGACGTTCGGCGGCGAGGTTGAATGCATCCGGAATCTCGCCGAAATGCAGCCGCCATGGATGGACGGCCAGTATGTCAGCGTGCCGAATGTTCGCTTCTCGCATGGCCACTCCGACTACAGCGTCGTTCTCCGGAGAGTTGTCGACGGCAACTACTACTGGCCCCGTGGAGCGCGCGTGGTCCTTGTGCGCTTCGCGAATTATTGCGACCGGGCATTGCGAATTGTGGGCCAGTGCGGCCGCAGTCGATCCTAGGAACAACTCGCCGAGGAGTCCGATGCCGACGGATCCGACAACCATCATCTCGGCCGATTGCGACAGGGTGCTCATCGTGGGATTCAAATGCCCAGTAACGATCTCCGTGTCGACCTTGACCGAATCGTTCGTCGCGACCGCGGCCTCGCGCGCCGCGTGGAGCAAGTCTCTGGCGTAGTGCTGTTCGATTCTTGCCCCATCGGCGACGGGTGTGTAGTCGAAGTCGGTTGATATCACATACACGAGCTCTAGCGGTAGGTCACGGGCGGCCGCTTCGGTGACCGCCCATTCGACCGCGCGTAATGCCGCGCGGGACCCGTCGATTCCAACACAGATCGATTTCGGTGTTTCGGATTCGCTCATCGCACTCTCCGGTGACTCAAGTAGGTCGCCGGGGCGTGCCGGCTCGACTCAAAACTACGGAGAATCAATGCCCGGGTATGGAGGCGTAGGTCCCAACTCGGCGGGCCGATCGGCACATCGTCGATCGCCGCAAGCCTCGCCTGGTGACCACGAACATTCTCGTCAACACCAATCCTTGAACCCGGCCCGACTAGGCTCCGAACATGCGCGCGCTTCGATGCCCGGCATGCGGGCACTTCGCCTTCTATGAGACCCAACGCTGCGCCGGCTGCGATACGGCAATCGGCTTTCAGATTCCGACCCGGGCAATGGCGTACGCCCGAATCGGGTGCGATTATCGACGGAATCCGCTGGCGCCGTTGCTCCCAATGGAATTCGGGATGTAGCGCCATCCTTCCCGAGCGGGGACTTTGGGGGGCGCTCCAGATATGCCCGTATGCGCGACCGAGCGCTCGTGCGAAGGAGGTAGCACTGATCACCGTCATCAGAATCCCGACAACCCCGAACGAGGCGTTTGTCGGCGTTTCGCCGCTCCACTGGAGCAAAATTCCTGCAGCGTCCGCCACGTTGAATCCCACACTCTGCGTGAGGGTATCGGCCATGGGATGGAGTTGGCGGACGGTGCCGATGGCGATGAACAGCGGCAAGATCGAGGTGAACAATTGAGCGGCGAGGGTCATCGCTCTGTCCGTAATTCCTGACTCCACTTGACCGCGTGCGTCAACAAACGGACACCCACGGCGATGATGGTCAGATTGCCGACGATCTGAACTATGACAGTCCCGCGCGCCAGCTGCGATGTCGCCGAAATATCGCCGTATCCCACTGTGGAAAACACGGTGAGGCAGAAGTACAGCGCAACAAGGTAGAGCCCCAGAACTGCGACCAAGGCTTCTGCCGCTTGCACCTCAGGAAACTCTGCATGCAGAATTCTGCGCACTTGCCAGGCGCATATCGCACACACAGCGACAAGTCCGACTACGAGAACTGTCAAGGTCGAGATATCGTGCCCCGGATCGAGCGGCAGTACGAAATAGGCCAGCACCAAGAACAGCGCGGTGATAGCCGGTCGCACTATCGCCCGCCGGAGAAGGCGGCGCCGGGCAGTCACCGAAAGCCTTAGAGCACTGTCCTTTCCGTCCATCGAGGCATCACGGTTCGAGATCTCAGGCGGCTTGCGGGCGGTCGGTGTTCCACGTCGATACCGCCCAAATGACGACCACGTCCAGGGCGATGATGATGATCGACCACCATGGGTTATGTGGGAGCCACATGAAGTTCACCAGGATGGACAGCGAGACCACGGCGACCGCGGCAACTCGTGCCCACGTCGCGCCGGTGATCAACGCTCCTCCGACCAGTGCGACGACGATGCCGATACCTATATGGACCCAGCCCCATGCCTCGATACTCCAGGAATAGGTGTAGTTGGCGCCGACGATCACGATGTCGTCCGCCGCCGCTGCGGAAATACCCTGCAGGAGCTGGAGAATGCCCGTTGTAATGAGAAGTATCGCGGCACCGAGCGAGATGCCCTCCGCGAAACTCTGTTTGGTGCCGGAGTTCGTCATCGAAATACCCCTGACTTGTCGACAATTGACCAATTCTCAGCAGATCGTGCACCGCACTCGGGTGAACCGCCTCACCCGTAGCGGGTGAGTCCGGCGGTCCAAAACCTTCTGCAAAGGCGGGTTAAAGGGGTATTCTGCGGATTGCGGGGCATCACTAGCTGCACTAATTGCCTAATCGGCACTAGATGTGGAGTTCGAGCTGATGAATACACGGCGGGGACTGGGCAATTCGCCATCTAGTCGAGCCCTCACCGTCACCGAAGGGCAGCTGCTGCCGCATTACCGCACATCGCCGCCAATTCTCGGCACCACAGCATTGGCGCGGCTTCAGCTGCAAACTGTGCTCTCAACGACGATTGCGCAGCCGCACACCGGAATAGGACGTGTGTGTTCGGTATGTGCACCGGCGGGTGCCGGGAAGACGGTGCTGCTGGGAGATTGGATACGACGTCAGCGTCGACGAAATACCACGGCGACATCGTTTGTGTGGCTTGGTCTCGATGAACGGGACAATGTGTTTGTTCAGGACATCGCGTGCAATTGATGTCTCAGGACATCGTGGACACTGACCGGTTCGTTCTTGTGATGATCAGGGATGGCCAGAACAGAGTTTTCGATGGATCCACAGTTTGTCGCAGCTGTTGCCTTCGTC
>JBBSKP010000251.1:0-6809 GCA_038256175.1 Mycobacteriales bacterium | reverse complement strand
GCGCTGAGCGCACGCCCGCGACCGGACCATGTTCCGCTGTCGTATGCGCAGCAGCGGATGTGGTTCCTGAACCAATACGACACGTCGTCGGCCGCGTACAACCTGCCGGTCGCGATCCGGCTTTCGGGCGAACTCGACGGCGAGGCGTTGCTGCTGGCAATCGTCGACGTCGTCCGTCGCCACGAGGCTCTGCGCACGTACTACCCGGAGCACGATGGCACGCCGTACCAGGTGATCGTCGCGGCCGAGAAGGCACTGCCCGACGTTCCCGTGCGACAGGTTGCCGCCGAACGACTGATCGGTTCCGTAGCCGAATTCGTCTCGGGCGGCTTCGATGTCAGTGCGGCGGTGCCGCTGCGGGCGCAGCTGTTCAGTGCCGGCGCCGCCGAACACGTGCTGGCCATTGTGGTCCACCACATCAGCGGTGACGGATTCTCGATGGCGCCGTTGGCGCGTGACGTGATGGCTGCATACGGTGCGCGCGTTCGTGACGAATCACCGTCGTGGGCTCCGCTGAAGGTGCAGTACGCCGACTACGCACTGTGGCAGCGTGAGGTACTCGGCTCGGAGGACGATCCGGAATCGCTTATCGCGCGGCAAGTCGACTACTGGCAGCGGACACTTGCCGGCATCGCTGACGAGCTGGATTTGCCCGCGGACCGCCCGCGCCCAGCGATCGCGTCCAACCGTGGCCGCACCGCCACCTTCACCATCCAACAGACTGTGCTCGACGGACTGAATCGTATGGCGCGCCAACAGAACTCATCATTGTTCATGGTGGTACACGGCGCGCTCGCTGTGCTGCTGGCGCGACTGTCGGGCGCTGCGGACATCGCAATCGGTACGCCGGTCGCCGGACGCGGCGAGGCCGCCCTCGACGACCTCGTCGGCATGTTCGTCAACACGCTGGTCCTGCGAACCGAGATCGATCCGACCGAATCGTTCGCGGATCTGCTGTTGCGCGTACGTCAAACAGACCTCGATGCGTTCGGTCACGCCGATGTGCCGTTCGAGCGGCTCGTGGAGGTGCTCGATCCCGAGCGTTCGCAGGCACGCCACCCGTTGTTCCAGGTGATGCTGGCGTTCCAGAACCTCGACCACACCACGCTTGAACTGCCGGGGCTGACGGTGTCCGCGCTCGATCTCGACGAGGATGTCGCGCGCTTCGATCTGCAGTTGACAGTCTCGGAGAACGCCGCGGCCTCCGGCGCGCCGACAGGCATGACCGTGGCGGTCACGTACGCGACCGATCTGTACGACGAGGCGACCATCGAAGCGTTCGCGCAGCGTTGGGTCCGAGTGCTCGGCGCGATCGCCGAGGGGACAGCGACCGCGGTCGCCGAGATCGAGATCCTTTCGGCAGCAGAGCGTTCCGGGCTCGTGTCCCGCGCCGGCGGCGCGGCCGTGCCGCCGCGCCCGTTGCCCGACCTGTTGGCCGAAGCGGCCGCAATCGACCCGACAGGCATCGCCGTCGTGTTCGAGGGAACTCAGACGACGTATGCGGATCTGAACGCACGCTCGAACAGGTTGGCGCGCTTGCTGATCGCGCATGGCGTCGGACCCGAAGACCTGGTTGCCGTCGGCATCTCCCGATCGACCGAATCGGTGCTGGCCGCGTGGGCGATTGCGAAGGCGGGCGCCGCGTTCGTGCCGATCGACCCGAACTACCCGCTGGACCGCATCGAGCACATGGCGTCCGACTCAGGTGCGACTGTCGGACTCACTGTCAAAGTTGCGCGTGCCGGCCTGCCGGACTCGGTGCAGTGGCTGGCGATCGATTCGCCTGCGATTACCGATGAAGCAGGGTCACTGTCGGCAGCCCCGATCGACGACGGGCAGCGAGTACGCCCGTTGCGCACGTCGCATCCCGCCTATGTGATCTACACCTCGGGATCGACGGGCACGCCCAAAGGCGTGGTCGTCACTCACGCTGGACTCGTGAATTACAGTGCCGAGCAGCGTGATCGGTACCGGATCACCGAACGGTCGCGGGCACTGCATTTTGCGTCGCCGAGTTTCGACGCATCGGTCCTCGAGCTGCTGCTGGCGGTGAGCGCAGGCGCAACGTTGGTCGTCGCGCCACCAACGATCTACGGCGGCGACGAGCTCGCAGACCTCCTTGCGCGCGAGCGGGTCACCCACGCCTTCATCACGCCGGCAGCGTTGGCATCGATGAATCCGGCCGGGCTGGACGACCTGCGCGTGCTGGTCGCCGGTGGCGAGGCCTGCCCGCCCGAGTTGGTGCAGAAGTGGGCACCTGGCCGGGAGTTCTACAACGGCTACGGTCCGACCGAGACCACGATCATGACGAACATCAGCGATCCGCTGATTCCTGGAGAGACGGTCACCATCGGTGGCCCGATCCGCGGAATGCGTTCGCTGATCCTCGATTCGCGGCTGCGACCGGTACCGCAAGGAGTATCGGGCGAGCTCTACCTCGCCGGTATCCAGCTTGCACGCGGATATCACGCACGATCCGGGCTGACGTCCGAGCGCTTCATCGTCAACCCGTACGCCGACCCCGGCGAGCGGATGTACCGCACTGGCGACGTGGTGCGCTGGATACCGCAGCAGACCGTGGAGTACTTGGGGCGCAGCGATTTCCAGGTGAAGATCCGCGGCTTCCGGATCGAACTCGGCGAGATCGACGCAGCACTGTCCAGTCACGCAAGCGTCGACTTCGCAACGACGATCGGCCACCGCAACGCCGCGGGAGTGGCAACGTTAGTGTCTTATGTCATTGCGGCACAGAACAAGACGATCGACGTGACCGAGTTGACGGATTTCATCGGCCGTCGTCTGCCGTCGTACATGGTGCCGACATCGGTGATGGTGCTCGATAGCATCCCGCTCACTCCGGTCGGCAAGCTCGACCGGAATGCGTTGCCGGAGCCCGTCTTCACCGAAGTCGCGGCCTACCGCGCACCGCGAAATGAGCTGGAGGAGACGATCGCGGCGACGTTCGCCGACGTACTCGGCGTCGAACGCGTCGGCATCGATGATTCATTCTTCGCGCTCGGCGGCGACAGTATCGTCTCGATTCAGCTGGTCTCGCGAGCGAAAGCGCACGGAGTCGTCCTGACTCCGCGGCAGGTCTTCGAGCAGCGCACGGTCGCTGGCCTCGCGTCGGTTGCGAAAGCCGTCGACGACTTCGACGCACCCGCCGTTCTTGAAGAGTTGACCGGTGGCGGTATCGGCGAGCTGCCGCTGACCCCGGTCGTCGCTTTCATGACCGAGCGCGGCGGCAGCTTCGACCGGTTCAATCAGACGATCGTGCTCGAGTTGCCGGTCGGTATCGATCGGGAGCGTCTCGTCGCGACGATCGCCGCCGTGATCGACCGCCACGACATGCTCCGCTCGAAGCTCTACCGGGACGACGACGGCCGGTGGCGGCTCGAAACCCTGCCGGTCGGCGCTATCGATGTCGACGCACTCGTTCATCGCGTCGAGTTCGAGGCGTCGCTCGAACCCGAACGTGACAACGAGATCGCGGTCAAGGAGTTCGATGCGGCACTCGGCAGGCTCGCGCCCGGACGCGGTATCGAAGCGCAGTTCGTGTGGCTCGATCCACGCGTGGCCAGAGGATCGCCCGAGCGCACCGGCCGGTTGATCGTCGCGGTCCATCACCTTGCGGTCGACGGTGTGTCATGGCGAATCCTGGTGCCGGACTTCGTGTCCGCGTGGTATCAGGTCGCAGCCGGCGAGACGCCTGTGCTCACCGCGCCGGGAACCTCGATGCGGCGCTGGGCGCATGCGTTGAGCGAACGCGCGACCGACGATGCGCGCGTTCGCGAACTCGCGATGTGGCGCAGAGTCATCGACGGCCAGGACCCGCTCATCGGGCCACGGGCGCTGGACCCCGGTACCGACCTGGCATCGTCCGTGCACAAGGTGCACGTCGACGTGGGCGAGGATGTGACACGGTCGCTGCTGACCACGGTCCCCGCACTGTTCCACGGCAGCGTCAACGATGCCCTTCTCGGGGCGCTCGCCCTGGCTCTGGTCGCGTGGCGGGCGCGACGCGGCGTGGCGGAGACCTCGACGCTGATCCGGCTGGAGGGCCACGGTCGTGAGGAAGAGGTCGTTCCCGGCGCGGACCTGTCTCGCACGGTCGGCTGGTTCACGACCATCTTCCCGGTTCGCTTCGACCTTGCTGCAATCGATGTCGACAATGCGCTCGCGGGCGGTGCCGCAACGGGCCGATTGATCAAACTGGTCAAGGAGGCGCTGCTCGCGGTGCCAGACAAAGGCATCGGCTATGGAATGCTGCGCTACCTGAACGACGACACGGCGCACGAGCTTCCGGCGAAATCGGTTGGGCAGGTGAGCTTCAACTATCTCGGTCAAGTGTCGGCGTCCGACATCCCGGAGCAGTTCGCGGGCCTGGGCTGGACACCGGCGAACGATCTCGGTGATCTGTCCGCCGCACCCGATGCCGACATGCCCGCCATGGCACCCATCGATATCAACTCGATCGTCACCGACGGCACGCTGAGTGCCGACTTCGGGTTCCCGGAGACGCTGCTGGACCGTGTGGATGTCGAAGAGCTCGCAGGACTGTGGGTCGATGCGCTGACGGCGATGCATGCCCACGTCTCGAAGCCGGGTGCGGGTGGGCGGACCCCATCGGACCTGCGACTCGTACGCGTCGGACAATCCGACATCGATACGTGGGAAACCGCGTACCCATCGTTGAGCGACGTGTGGCCGCTCGCGCCCCTGCAGGCCGGACTGTTGTTCCACGCGCTGCTGGCGGGGTCGTCGATCGACGTCTACACCGCGCAGATCGTGCTCGAGCTGACTGGTTCGGTCGACTCGGAACGGTTGCGGTCGGCTGCACAAACGGTCGTCGATCGGTACGCGAGCCTGCGCACTGCTTTCGTCACCGACGAGGCGGGTGCGGCTGTCCAGATCGTGGTCGAGGATGCCCCGATCCAGTGGGCGGAGGCAGACCTCGGTGCGACGTCCGATGCCATGGCCGAGCTCGGCAGGCTCGTCGAGAGCGACCGAGCGGCGCATTTCGATCTGACGAAGCCACCATTGATCCGCTTCACGCTGGTTACGTTGGGCAACAACGAATTCCGGCTCGTCGTCACCAACCACCACGTCGTGCTCGATGGCTGGTCGATGCCGCTGCTGATGAAGGACCTGCTCATCCTGTACGCGACGCGCTCCGATGCCTCGGTGCTGCAACCCGCAGGCTCTTTCAGCACGTACCTGGAATGGATCTCGCAGCGCGACAAGGTACCAGCCGTCGCGGCATGGCGCCGCGCGCTGACCGGCCTCGACGAACCGACGGTTCTCGCGCCGCTCGGCGCTGGGCGCGAAATAACGGCGCTGTCCGCTCAACATGCCTTCGAGCTGGATGAGGACGCGACGGCCGCTCTAGGGGAGCTTGCCTCGTCGGCAGGCGTCACCGTGAACACCGTGCTGCAAACCGCGTGGGGACTCCTCGTTGGCAGGATGACCGGACGCACCGACGTCGTATTCGGCACGACGGTCTCAGGCCGCCCGCCCGAGCTGGCCGGCGTCGAGTCGATGGTCGGGTTGTTCATCAACACCGTGCCTGTGCGAGTCGGCTTCGATCCGTCGGAAACCGTTGCGGGCGTGCTGAGTCGGGTTCAAGCTGAGCAGGCGGAGCTGCTCGACCACCACTATCTCGGCCTGGCCGACATCCAGGCGGCATCGGGGCCGGGCAGCCGGTTCGACACGCTCGTCGTGTTCGAGTCCTATCCCGTTGACGCCGCCGGAATCCGGGAGCAGGCGGCGGATATCGACGGCATGACGGTGTCTGGGCTCGCGGCAGTCGACGCCACCCATTACCCGTTGACGCTTGTTGCGCAACTAGATTCGCGGTTTCGCGTCAACGCCGGCTACATGCGGGACCTGTTCGACGCAGCGACCGTCTCGCGGATCGCCGATCAACTGGTGCGCCTACTCGCAACGATGGCTCGTAATCCTGCTGCTGCTGTGGGGGATATCGATCTCGTCGATGCGGCAGAGCGTCGCCTCGTGCTCACAGAATGGAATGACACCAGCCACGACGTCGACTCGGCAGCGACACTGGTCTCGATGTTCGAAGCTCAGGTCAGGCGGACTCCCGACGCTGTCGCCTTGCGCTTCGAGGGTGCGGAGCTGACCTACGCGGAGTTCGCCGCACGGGTCAATCGGGTTGCTCGGTATTTGATTTCGGTTGGCGTCGGTCCGGAATCGCTGGTGGCACTTGCGATGCGCCGCTCGCTCGACCTGCTCGTCGGGATGTATGCCGTCGTCACGGCCGGTGGTGGCTACGTGCCACTCGATCCGGATCATCCCGTGGAACGGAGCGAATACATTCTGACGACTGCGGCTCCCGTGTGCGTATTAACCACGAGCCGTGATGATTTCGCCGTGCCCGCCGGGTTGCGGTCGGTGCCGATCGACAACCTGGATCTCGAAGGTCTTTCGGACGCACCGGTTTCCGATTCCGAGCGGTTGCGGCCGTTGGGTCCGATGAACACGGCGTACGTGATCTTCACGTCTGGCTCGACCGGTCGTCCGAAGGGTGTCGCTGTTTCGCACGGATCGATCGTCAACCGGCTGGCATGGATGCAGGCCACCTATGGGCTGGATTCTTCGGATGTGGTGTTGCAGAAGACACCTGCGACGTTCGACGTGTCGGTGTGGGAGTTCTTCTGGCCGCTACAGTGCGGTGCGCGGCTTGTTGTCGCGCGTCCGGATGGTCATCGGGATCCCGCGTACTTGCTCCATGTCATCTCGTCGGAGAACGTGACGACGCTGCACTTCGTTCCGTCGATGCTCGCGGCGTT
>JBBSKP010000250.1:0-6930 GCA_038256175.1 Mycobacteriales bacterium | reverse complement strand
GCAGGTCAGCCTGCGCGGCGGGTCAGCTCGATCGGGTCGAGAATGTCGACAGCCGCATACCGGATCGCGATCAGATGCGCGCGTTCGAAGTCTTTGAGGATTTTGTTCAGCGACGGGCGTTGCACACCGAGCATCGCAGCGAGGGTGCGCTGGGCCAGTTCAACCGAGCCGTCAGTCGCCTCGTCCAGAAGCAACTGAGCAACCTGAGCGGTGAGGCTGCGTCCGAGGAGCCCCAGGATCCGGGCCTGACTGGTCGCGAGCCGCCCGGCGACCGAGGAGAGCCAGCGGCGGGCGATCGTCGGATGAGTGGCGAGCAGCAACTCGAAGTCGGCGCGGGCAAGGAACAGACACACCGAGTCGGTCAAGGCCCGCGCGGTGTACGGCACCGTCATCTCGAGCAGCAACGGGATATCGCCGTCGACATCGCCAGGACGCAACACATGGACCACGGCACGCTTGCGACCCGAGCCGACCGAGAGTTCGAGCTGCGCCGAACGATCCACACCCCCGGTGGCCCCTGATCGGGACCGAAAACCACCGACCCGTTCGACACCGATCGAGTCTGCAACGTATGCGCCAGTGCAGTCAGATCACCGGGCAGCAGCGGGGCCGATTCGCCGCGCCCGACGCACCGCGCCACCCAAGCAGCTTGACGAACCGCCATGTCCGGCCCCCGATGGCCACCGCCCAGCATCCGCATGGCCTGCCCGATCGGGCCCATCACCTCACCGTCCATACCCCTATCGTGTCACCTCGCTGACACTCCCACCGCTAGTGGCGTGGCCGACGCCTTGACTGTGCAGTGACACTATCGCGACCCGAAGGAGATTCTCATGGCCACGACAGCCTCCGGCAGCACCCGAAACCAGCACCGCGACACCGCCGTCACCGCACGCGGCCTCGGCGTGGCGGCCGGGGTCGGCGCCCTGACCGGAGTCGGCGCCGCGATGGTGATGGCGCTCTTCGCGATGATCGCCGCCGCGACGTATCAGCACAACGGATTCTTCACCCCGCTATACCACATCGCATCGACATTTATATCGGCGGATTCGATGATGACCTCGATGCAGCACGCCATGATGGGTACGACGTTCTACTTCACACTAGGACCGGCCCTGGTGGGCGCGATGATTCACATGATGATAGGCGCGATGTATGGCGCTCTGTTCGCCGTCGCCGCGTCGATCCTGCGACTGCACGGCCCCGTCCTGATTGCCAGCGCGACCGTATGGGGAGCTGTCGTGTTCGCACTGAGTTCGTGGGTGGCGCTGCCTCTCGCGGCGGCAGTATTCGATAGTGGCGACCAGATCACGCACATGGCCTCGATGGTCGGATACGGCACCTTCCTCATCGAGCATCTGCTGTTCGGGATGACGCTCGGAACGATGCTGCTGCTCACACACCGCGCCCGGCGTCGCTGACCCCTATCAGTAGCCCAACACACCACCGCACGGCGCAAAGGAGACCCACGATGTCGCTGAGAGCAACATGGAACGGGGTGGTACTCGCCGAAACGTCTCGGACGGTACGCCTCTCGGTGACTGTGGATCGTGACACCACGCGGCGGGTGGACCGCTTCACGACCTGGTTGGGGGCCGTGGAATGAGCGCTCGCATCGACGAGGCGGTGCTGTACTGGCGTCCGGGTTGCCCGTATTGCCGTCGGCTGCGCGCCGACCTGAACCGGATCAGCCGCCCGATCCGGGAGGTGAACAGACCTGACGTCGCGCCGAGTACGGGCAATGCGCGGGCCGCGAACGCGGTGGGATCTCCAGCTGCGGGTAGCCGCAGTACAGCCGAGAGGCGGCCGGCGCTACTGGTGGGAACGAAAAGGAGCGATTATGCACGAACCAATGAAACCTGCGTCCACTGAACGCAGGCGCGGCTCGGTGGCGTTCGTCCTGCCCGGCGGAGGTGCGCACGGTGCGATTCAGGCCGGCATGCTGGCCGCGCTTTACGAGTACGGCATCGCACCCGACCTCATCACCGCTGCCTCGGCGGGCGCGCTCAACGCGGCGTTCATCGCCTCTCGGCCACCAACACGCGAGACGGCGGAAGAGCTGGCACATGTTTGGACCGGACTGCGGCGCAGCGACGTGTTCCCATTGAACGCGCTCACCGGAGCCCTCGGTTTCTTCGGTCGGCGCGACTCATTCGTCTCCGCCCGGCGCCTGCGTGAAGTCGCTGTCCGCTCACTGCAATTCGAACGGCTCGAGGATTCCCCCATCCCGCTGTCAGTAGTAACAACCGACCTGATCACCGGGGCGGAGCACCGCCTCACAACCGGATCGGCAGCGGATGCTCTGCTGGCATCGGCCGCAATCCCCGGCGTCTTTCCTCCGGTTCGATGGGGAGAGCGGCTGCTGATCGACGGCGGCATCGCAGCGAACACCCCGATCGCCAATGCGATCGCGATGGGCGCGCGCACGATTTACGTTCTTGCCACAGGTTATTCGTGCGCGCTGCACCAGGCGCCGCGCGGGCCGCTGGCCATCGCTACACACGCCCTCTCGATGCTCATCCACCACCAGGTGGTCGCCGACATCGCCCGAGTACCAACATACGTGGACCTGATCGTGCTGCCTCCACCATGCCCACTCGACATCCCGCCGACTGACTTCTCCCAGTCCGCCGAATTGATCGACCGCGCCCGCACCGACACCCTCGCGTTCCTGCCGTACCTCGGCAAAGGGCCTGCTCGAGTGCCCGAGAATATGCGCCACCCGACGCACCAGCATTGATCAATCTCGGCGGACTGTGCTAGCCACGGCCGGATCCAGGGAGACGATGCCGGAAGTGTGGAACAGATCGCCCACATCAATTCCTATACTGCGGTGGATGATTCGTGGAACCGAGATGTCAGCAAGCCGCAGTTCCCCGTCGACGCCGACCTGACCAGGCCACGTTTCGCAAGCGTCAGGGAGAGCGGCGTCGACGCTTACGCGGGGGCTGCCGACGCGTCCGCTGGTGGCGGCGAGCCCGCTCGGGAGGTCCAAGGACAGGATCGCAGCGGCTGCGTGGCGGTCCAATCAATCAGCGCCACAACCGAACCCGTGGGGTCGCCGTTCAGGCTGTAACCGATCAACCCATCGATGATCCGGTCGGAATGACCGGTTATGTCCGCCAGGTCGGACGGTTCGGGTGCGGCGACACCGCTCGGATCGGGATTCCCATCCGGGCCGCGATTGGCCGCCACCAGACTGCCGCCGCCAGGGCGTCGCCCGCGTTCTACATCATCCGTACCAGATCGATGCTGATGTCCGCGATCATCACGCGATCGATCTCCCGCATCTGCGCTGCGGTGGCGACTGGACATTGCATCGGTCCAAAGGTAACGGTGTCCATGTCAGGCAACCTCACGGGAGATCGTTCAGTGCGGCCTCGATACCGCGATGAAAAGTGGGATAGGCGTAGATCATCTCCCGCAAAGTGGCGACCGGCACCTGGGCGTGAACGGCGACGACCAAGGCGCCCAATACTTCTCCACCAGTCGGGCCTACCGAGGTGGCGCCGAGCAAGGTGCCGCGATCGGCGTCGGCCACAAGTTTGATGAAACCCTCGTTGCCTGCCTTGTGGATCCACCCGCGCGCCGAAGACGGGACCGGACTAAATCCGATCGCGACGGGTATGCCCGAGGCGCGCGCCTGTGCTTCGGTGAGACCGACCGCACCGACCTCTGGATCGGTGAAGGTCACCTGCGGCACTGCCCGATACTGCGCGGATTCTGTTGCCTCCCCCAGAATGTCGTTCGCAGCGAGACGCGCCTGGTACATGGACATATGGGTGAACTCGCCGTGTCCGGTCACGTCGCCGATCGCCCAGACGCCGTCGGCGGCGCGCAGGTGCGCGTCCACCGGGATGTTCCCCGCATGCTCGTCTAATCCAACCGCCCCGACGCCTAGCGTCGCAAGATCGGCGTGCCGTCCGGTTGCGACCAGTAAGTGCTGGGCTTGCAGGACCTCGCCGTCGTCGAGGGTCACGGTGAAGCGGTGTCCGTCGTGGTCCACGCGTGCAGGTTGCACCTCGGTGCGGACGGTGATCCCCTCGGCGGCAAAGACTTCGGCAAGCACTTGGCCCGCCTCGGGCTCGTCTCGCGAGAGCAGCCGCGACCGCACAAGCATGGTCACCTGTGCCCCGAAACGGGCGAACACTTGGGAAAACTCACTGGCGACCGGACCGCCGCCGAGCACGATGAGCGATTCGGGGACTGCGCTGACTGCTACGGCGTCACGATTGGTCCAATACGGCGCGGCGGCCAAACCCGGAATCGTCGGGACCGCAGGGGAAGTGCCTGGATTCAGCACAATCGCCTTGCGGGTGTGAAAGATTCGCGGTCCGTCAACAGCCTCGACCGTGACCGAACCGGGTGCGGTAATACGCCCCCAGCCGCGTACGAACACGCCGCCGGACTTCTCGAACCGTTCCACGGCGACAGTGTCGTCCCAGTCGTCGGTGGCCTCGGCGCGGATACGCGCCGCGACCGGCCCCCAGTCTGGCCGCACCGTCGCCGCTCCGGCCAGCAGTCCCACTCGCCGAGCCTCGGCGAGGGTGTTCGCCGCGCGGATCATCATCTTGGTGGGCACACAGCCGTAGTACGGGCACTCACCACCGACCAGGCGGCCTTCCACCCCGACCACCTCCAGGCCTGCCGTGGCCAGCCGCCCAGCTGCGTCCTCTCCTCCGGGTCCCATGCCGATTACCACTGCGTCCACCGTCTCGACTGTCATCGTCGCCCCTGTCGTCTCATCGAATCAGCACATTGCGAAACCATCAGTCGTAACGGCGAGCGGGTCGATATCCATCGACGGAGTGTCAGCGTTCTGACAAACCCCGCACTGTCTCCCGTCTGGTGGCGGCGAAGTCGGCCGGTCATCAGGGCGGCGGATTCGTCTCGCAATTCTCGAACCTTTGTCACCTGGGTGACTTTTTGAAACCGGAACGGTATTCGGCAGACGAGGGTCAGTCATTGGCCCGCTATCAATCACCGATCGAAAGGCAGAACAGTTGTCCCCCACCTTGCTAGGACGTCGCAACACCCTGGCGTTCGCCGCCGTTGCCGCGGCGATAGCCCTCACCGCCACCGCGTGCGGCGATAATGACAGCGGCACGACCACCACGACCGCAGCCACCTCGACGGCATCGGCGTCGACCGGTCAGCAGGCACCGCATTCGGCTCCTGCCGCCCTGCTAACCGCACCGTCGGACAAGGACTTCGACGCCACCGTCGACGCCTTGAAGAAGGCTGTCTCCGATAACGGGATGATGATCCTCGGCGACCTCAACCAGGCCGGGGCATTGCAGACCACCGGCTTGAACCTCAAAGGCGCGCACACATTCTTCGTCGGCAACCCCAGCGCCGGCAAGATGTTCTTCGAACAGACACCAGCCATCGGCGCCGTGATCCCGCTGCAATTCCTCGTGTGGGCCGACAATGACGGGAAGTCCAGTATCAGCTACTTCGATCCGAAACCGCTGTTTACCGCCGTCGACCCGATGCTCACCGAAGGCGGAGCAAAGATGGCCGACGCGGCGGGGATGATCACCACGGCCGCTACCGGAGGCAGCGTTGCCAAACCGGGCGACGAGCAGAGCGCCGAACTGATCACCGTCGACGCCAAGGGCAGTTTCGATGACACAGTGAACGCGTTCAAGGAGTCCGTGTCCGCGAACGGGATGATGATTCTCGGCGATCTGGACCAAGCCGGAGCCTTGAAGACCACCGGCTTGAATCTCAAAGGCGCGCACACATTCTTCGTCGGCAATCCCAGCGCGGGCAAGATGTTCTTCGAACAGACACCCGCGATCGGCTCGGTCATTCCAGTGCGCATGCTCGTGTGGGCCGACAACGACGGGAACGTGCATGTCAGCTACTTCGATCCGAAGCCCATGTTCACTGCGGTCGACCCCGGTCTGGCAGAGGGTGGGCAGAAAATGTCGGACGCCACGGCCATGATCGCAAACGCGGTGAAGTGACCGAACACCATGAATCGCGGAGCATCGTGGTCCCTTGCCGGTGAGTTACTCGCCACCGGCATCACACTCGCGGCCGCCGGGGCTGGCGGCGCTGAACTGTTCGCACTGTCGGCCACAGAACGCTGGAGTTTCCATGACCTGTTGCTGTATATCGGAGTTCCCGCGGCGATATTGCTGCTGACCATGCTCGGCGTCGCCACCGCACTGCGGTGGCGACGCCTGGCCCGCGGCATTGTCGTAGGCGCGATCGCCGGTGCGGTGGCCACGCTCGGGTTGGAAGCCGTACGCATCACCGGCTTCCGCGTCTTCCACAGCATGCCCGGGGACCTGCCGACCCTCATGGGCGTCAAAGCCGCAGACCGCATCATGGTCGGCCCGAGCACCGCGTCCACTGCGCTCGGCTACCTGGACCACTATTGGAACGGAGCCCTGCTCGGAATCGTCTTCGCGCTCGTGCTGGGCGGGTTCCCGGCCCGACGCGGCTGGGTCGCCGCGCTGACCGGTCTGGCATTCGGGATCGCTATCGGTTACGGCTTTCTCGACAGCCCCGTACCTCGCTCATTGGGCGTCGGCGGCGTGTTCGCAACCGTCAGCGACGGTGAGTTCCAGGCCACCGTGTATCTCGCCCACGCGGCCTTCGGGCTCCTGCTCGGCATACTCGTCCACAGGTTCAGTGTGGGACTGACACCACTGTGGACGCCCGTGCTGCAATTCCTACGCACCGTCACCGGTCGTACTGACAGCAGGGTTGCGACAGATTCGTCAACCGAAGATCACCCTGCAGAGTCACCCCGATCTGGCACGGCTGAGTCATAAATGGCTCTTCTGCTCTAACCGTGGGTCTTTCGGCCGGGTAGTTGGGGTCGGACTCCTCCGAGGCTGAGCATGGCGAGGGCGACGACGGCGTCGGGACTGTGAAACCCGAAGCCGCGTCGGGTGATCAACCGGATCTTGGTGT
>JBBSKP010000249.1:0-6930 GCA_038256175.1 Mycobacteriales bacterium | reverse complement strand
TCGCATTCCAGACCGTCAGCGCCCTCCTGCAGGGCGAGCTCGTAGGCAGCGAGTGTGTGCTCCTGACGCGCCGCAGACGCTCCCCTGTGCGCAACCACGAATGGCGAGCGGTTGTCGGGGCTCACTTCGCCATGACCTCCTGCTCCTGCTCTTTCCTTCCCGCCGGCCGGATCGGCTCGATCACCGGACGAGGCGGCCCGGTGGCGATCAACCATCGTTTCGCAACGCGTCGGCGTCCAAGGACATCATGGCCGTCGATGTCGCGGATCACCATGATTGTCAAGATTCCGACGGCCGCCGCAAGCAGATCGGTGAAGGCCGTGAAGAGCACGCCGTCGGCCTGCGCCTGCAACGAATCAGCGGTTCGCCAGATCTGCGCGACGACGACCATGACGCCGCTCAGTACCCAGGACCACCACCACACGCGGATCAGCTTGCGTGTGCGCGGCGGAGACTCTCGGGTGAACTCGGTGGCGAACACTCCGGGGAGAACCAGATTGACGAATGGAATCACGCAGCCGAGCACGAGCGTGCGCGGACTTCGCGGATCGCTGCGGTCCTGCCGGGCAAACGCACGCTTGCGTGCCTCAACCAGCCACCCGATCGCGGCGATCGCACCCGCGAGAGCAACGACGAGCGCGAGGAACGAGGTCGCCCACACCGCGCTGTCGGACAGCGCGAGAAACAGGGGATCGATCAGCCTGGTGCGGTTTCGGAGCAAGATCAGATAGCGGCCCAGTTCCGCCGCGGCTGCGAGGCCGAAGAGGATCGACGCGGCGGCGAGCAGCGGAACGGCACGCTCGGAGAATCCTGCGAGGCCGACCCGTTTGCCGATGGGTGTAGCGGGCGGCGGGTCGAGCAAGCCCCAGCGCGGGGTGTCGGCGTATCGCGGAGTCGGTCGCGGACCGCGCGGCACGGACAGTGGTCGATCGGGTATCGCCGCGGCAGGCCTACGGGCGACCCAGCGATACTGGCGACGCTGCGCGGGAGCGTTCGGAGCAGCGGGAGCAAGCAGGACGCCGCGGCAACGCGGGCACCATTGCATCGGCGCGCCGTGTACCGGCCACTGCGCTCCGCACCTGGCGCAGAACTGGACAGGATTCATCGACTCCACATTCCTCGCCGTGCTCCGATCATCAGTAGATCTTCGCCTCACCGCCGTCGTCGCGCGTCAACGGCCTCCCTGCCTTCTGCCACGCGACCATTCCACCACTGACGTTGACTGCTTCGAATCCGACTTGATTGAGATACTGCACGACCCGGAGCGATCGCCCGCCCTGCCTGCACACGACGAAAAGATCTGCGTCCATGTCGATCTCTTCGAGCCTAGCCGGGACGTCGGCCATCGGGATATGAACAGCTCCCGGCGCGTGGCCTTGTTCCCATTCATCGTCCTCTCGGACATCCAGCAAGACCACCGCGTCCGAAAACTCAGCCGGAACTTCGGCGGCGGGGACCGATTCGGAGTTGGAATTCGTCACCCTGTCGATACTGTCACGGGCCGCATATACCGCAAACTGCGCCCGTTACTCGATTCGGATAACTCTCAGCGAATTCGAACCTCAGGTTTGTTTCGACCGATGCTGGCCACATTTGTGGCTCAATTGTGACCCGAGTCACTAGTTTGGACCGTGTTATCCACAGTTTCCACAGGTCAATCCACAGAGTGTGGCTATTATGCCGGGCCCAGCCCACAGGGAAAACCTATCGGAGCTAGTTCTTTGCTAGCAGTCTTGCAAGCAGACAGCCGAGTCGAGACTTCCCCTCCAAGTCTCGAATCGACCGCCGCTTCGTCCTCGGCTTTCACCGCCTGACACCTTGTCTGACGGCGTAGCGGACCGTGCGGTTCCATGTGCGCTGCATCTTTGTCGCGGCACGGCGCCGCTGCATGGCCAGCGGCCGTCCCGCAACTATCTCGACGACGAGCTTTCTGCATGTCACGGGCATCTGTAGTCGTCGCAACGCACGGCCAGAAAATATTGAGCAATAAGACAACCCCGTCGCCAGGTGCGACGCCCGGCGCCGCCGAACCCGATCGGATAGCCTGACGTCGTGGACCTGAGTGAAGAGCAACGCCTCGGCCTCAACACCGCGCTGTCGGAGGCAACATGCCTCGGACTCGAAGTCGATGAGGCAAACGCAGTCGTTCGGGTGTCCCTGGAGGTGCTCGCACTCCCGGAATCCGGCCCGCCCTCAACCGATCGCACGTTCACCCTGACCTTGTCGGGTGTCGGTCGGATCGCAGCCTCACTGCGCAGCCAGAACTGGAATCAGACCGAGCCCATGGTCGAACCGCTCGAATTGTCGGCACTCGCAACAGCGGTCAACAGCTTCGGTGGGGCGCATCTGCACGGCTGGGAATTCATCGACCTCCCCGAAAGCAGCTGGACCCAATGGGGAGATCTGCTGAGCCTCGACACCACGCTGTCCCCCGATGCCGCACCGCACGTACTCGAGCTGTCACAGGAAGAGGGCGCGTCGCCACGCGAACTGGATCTGCGCGTCTGGTTTCGCGCAGTCGGCATTCGGGATCTCGCAGGCAACGCAATCCCGCTGCAGGATTTCATCGACGGCGGCGTGCGCTGGTGGACGGCACACGACGTGGGCGACCCCCGAACCAAGTCGGAAGACGTCGCCCCGCCGTTGTGACGTAAGCGGCTGTGAAATCCCGTTAGGCGCCCAAACCGACCGGGCAACTCACGCCCGTCGCATGCACGGGGCAGTAGCCCGCCGGGTTCTTGGCGAGGTACTGCTGGTGGTAGGCCTCGGCATAGTAGAAGTTCCCCAAAGGTGCTATCTCCGTGGTGATTTCACCGTAACCGGCTGCGGCGAGCCGCTCTCCGTACGCCGCCGCGGTCGCCCGTGCGACTTCGGCCTGCGCGTCGTCGACCGTGTAGATCGCCGAACGATATTGCGACCCATGGTCGTTGCCTTGCCGCATGCCTTGCGTCGGATCGTGGTTCTCCCAGAACTGCGCCAGCACTTGCGCGTAGCTGATGATCTTCGGGTCGAAGACGATCAACACGGCCTCGGAGTGGCCCGTCCGTCCGGAGCACACCTCTTCGTACGACGGGTTCTCGGTGAAGCCGCCGGCGTAACCGGCCGCGGTCGAGTAGACACCGTCGAGTTGCCAGAATTCTTTCTCCGCGCCCCAGAAGCAGCCCATGGCAACGACTGCCGTCTGCAGGCCCTCGGGGAACGGTGGCTGCAACTGGTGACCGTTGACGTAATGAGCATCGGGAACTGTGATTGCTATGGGTCTTCCAGGCAAAGCCTGTTCCGCCGTGACGAAAGTCGTGTTCAGGCCGACTTTGCCGAGGAGTTCGTTGTACCAGGACATGATTCGATGTTACGCGGATCATCGGTGCGATCCTGGCCTGAAAATCTTACGGAAATCCAACGGCCCGCAGGAACTTCGACGAAGCGGTACAGCACCTCGCTGACGAGCGCGGTGACCGCAAGGAAAACTGCGATCGCGCCGGTCTTACCGAGGTGGCCGACCGTGTAGTCGTACGCGCGGTAGAGGATCAGCGTGTGCACCAGGTAGATCGGGTAGCTGCGGGTTCCGATCCAGCGGACGACGCTCGACCGCGCAATGGGACCGTTGCGTTTTCCGAGCAGCAGCAGCGTCACCGCCACGACGCCGATCGTCCACATGTACCTGTCGCCACCCCAGTAGGCGTGCACGTCGCTGGCCAGCCGGACCACTTCGATCTGCGCGAGCGTAGCGACAACGATCCAGCGCCAGCTGACAAGGCGGGCCCACGCGAAGTAGACGATCTGGCCGATGAACACCGCCGGCAGAGTCGCAGCGATCTTGGACAGCATCGGGACAGTCGCTGGTTGCGGCGCCATGAAGTTGTACAGCAGCGCGGCAGTGCACAGGAGGGCACCGAGGATCGGCACGGCGATAGGAGCAATGCGCAGCAGCGGTCGCGCGGCGACGCAGTAGAGATAGAACAGGATCTGCACGAGCAGGGTCCAGGTCACGCCGAGAACGGCGACCTCGGGTTTCAGGAAGAATCCGCCCAACACGAAGCTCAGCGCAGCCTGCCCGCCGGTGATCCCTGGCTGGCCGCTGAACATGCCGTTGATCCCGAGGCGAACCAAGATGATCGCTGCGGCAACCGAGATCCACAACAGCGGAATCAGCCGGCCGATCCGGTTGATCAGAAATTTCCCTGGCCGGTTGCGAAGCGCCGAACCGGTGATCAACAAGCCTGTGATCACCATGAAAATGGCGACGCCGACAAATGACAGGTGCTGGTTGAGGCGCAGCCCGCGAACAAAGACGAAGTACACCCCGTCGATGACCCACCAACCGCTACCGCGGTCGTCTATGAGGTAGTACGAGATATGGGAGTAGACCACTGCGAGCACGGCGATTGCACGCAACAGGTTCATTCCAGGAAGCCGAATGCGAGGCGCGAGCGTGGCCGGCGTCGCCGAGAATGTCGTCGAATCCACCTCCACGTCAGCCACAACACCTGATGTTAAGGCCCCGTTTACCCTGTTCGCGAATCGAAAGGACGCCGCGCAGGTCATCGGACCCGCCGATCGCACCTCGATGATCATCAGTATTGCGAGGGGTGTACGAATGGTAAAAGGTGGCAATACCTACGAAACGTCCACCATTACACGTGCACGACAGCATGGGCACCGGCCTAGCGACATCCTCACGCCGCTTCGCTAGCCCCGACCGAAGGGACACTCGTGTCTGATTACACATTGCCGGATCTCGACTACGACTACGCGGCGTTGGAGCCGCACATCTCGGGTCAGATCAACGAGATCCACCATTCCAAGCACCACGCGGCGTACGTCGCCGGCGTGAACAGCGCATTGGCAAAGCTCGAAGAGGCCCGTGACAAGGAAGACCACGCGGCGATCTTCCTCAACGAGAAGAACCTCGCGTTCCACCTCGGCGGCCACGTCAACCACTCCATCTGGTGGAAGAACCTTTCCCCGAACGGTGGCGACAAGCCGGAAGGTGATCTGGCTGCGGCGATCGACGACCAGTTCGGTTCGTTCGACAAGTTCCGCGCGCAGTTCACTGCGGCTGCGAACGGGCTGCAGGGCTCCGGCTGGGCCGTGCTCGGCTACGACACGCTCGGCAAGAAGCTGCTCACGTTCCAGCTGTACGACCAGCAGGCGAACGTCCCGCTCGGCATCATCCCGCTGCTGCAAGTCGACATGTGGGAGCACGCGTTCTACCTGCAGTACAAGAACGTGAAGGCTGACTACGTCAAGGCGTTCTGGAATGTCGTCAACTGGGCCGACGTGCAGGCGCGCTTCGCTGCTGCCACCTCGCAGACCGGTGGTCTGATCTTCCCGTAGGTCGCTCCGCGACTCGTGAGTCCTTTCGGAGGTTCCGGCCTCCGAAAGGACTCACGGGCGGCGTAGCCGCCTCTGGCACTCGCCCTATCTTGTGTGCCAGCACCTCTGTGCCTCATTCTCCGTATAGCTGGGCAAGGTGGCCCCGGACCATTCGAGTCGGGACGCACCGAGGAGGTAGCTATGCAATCGAACGACTACGGCGACCGTTGTGTAGGAATTGCGCCCTTCCATGCCGGTGGGACATTGCGCGGCTTCGTCATTTCCGGCCGCTGGCCGAATGCAACCAAGGAGTGGGCGCAGCTACTCGTGCTCGCTGTGCGGGTGGCCGCGATGCCCGGCCTGCTCTCCACCTCCACCGTTTTCGGCGTCCGCGAGGAACTGCCTGACGATCCGGCACCCGGCATGGTCGGGCTTGTCGTCGCCGAAGGTCCCGTGATCGGTGAATTCGCCGTCACCCCCGGACGATTCGCGAACCACCAGCCGCCCGCGTTGCTGATGCTGCATCCACCGTCGGAAACCCGGCCATCGCTGCCCGAATGCATCGGCGCGGCGTCGGGATGTCTTCTGCTGCCCGGTATTCCGCACCTCGGTCTCGAGCACCGGGCTGCCTGGGTGGAGACCGAACTCGATGGAACTGTGACGTCGATGGTCAGCCGGGTCGGTGTCGATCCGATCAGCGATCCCGACACTGCGGTTTTGGCCATGCTCCTCGCCGCGTAAGGGCACCCGAAAACTGCGGCGAGGTTCCCCAAACTTATTGTGCGCATTGCGATTTCGCCAACGCTCGTTTTGCGCGCCTCCTGCCGCCGGGGTATTGTCACCACCAACAACGAAGGGGAGTAGCCCCCAATCGTGTAGTCGACATACTGGCGCGCTCTCCACAGAGCAATGCGCCCGGCGCACGAACCGGCCAACGCCGGTGGGCGAGACCTTCGGTCACACAACATGACCGGAGGATTTGACGTGCCAGCGGCCCTGCTCCTGAGTTTCGGGGTGATCTTTGTTGCCGAACTCGGCGACAAATCACAACTGATGGCGATGACGTTCGCGTTGCGCCATAAGTGGTGGATCGTCCTCAGCGGCATTCTGGCTGCAACCACGGCTGTCCACCTCATCTCGGTGGGAGTCGGACACTATCTCGGCGCAGCACTTCCCGCGCAGGCAATAGGACTGATCGGCGGCATCGCCTTCATCGGCTTCGGACTCTGGACGCTGCGCGGCGACCGCCTCAACGCAGACGAGGCCTCCCGTGCCGAACGGACCTCAGCCCCCGCGTTCTTCGCGGTGGTCTCGGCGTTTCTACTGGCCGAACTCGGCGACAAGACCATGCTCGCGACCATCACACTTGCCGCTGACAACGACTGGGTTGGTGTCTGGATCGGTTCGACGCTCGGCATGGTCGCCGCAGATGCGCTTGCGATCGTCGTCGGCGCCGTAGCAGGCAAACATCTGCCCGAGAATCTCATCAAGATCAGCGCTGCCGCGTTGTTCGTGTTCTTCGGCGTCTGGATGCTGATCGAAAACATCTTCCCGGATCTCTCGGCAGCAATCGCGATCGCTGCGGCCGCCGTAGTCGCATTGAGCATCGCTCAG
>JBBSKP010000248.1:0-6969 GCA_038256175.1 Mycobacteriales bacterium | reverse complement strand
GCAGCGCCCCTCGACAGGCTCCCAGGGTTCAAACTCACGACCGGCCTCGACCGGACCAAAGTCCTTCGACCTCGCAAGACGACCACACCCCATTTTCACCCCGGCAGGGGCGCACGCAAGGGCATCATCAACTCACGAGGTGCGAAGCACCCTCGCGTCCTGGAACGTCATTTGCAGGTTCGGGATCGCGGACGTCATCACGGCACGCTTCGGCAATCCGAGTTCAGCAAGTTCACGAGCCCACGGATGGTCGCCCAGTTGGAGTTTCGCACCGCCGAGTCGTGAACGCACGGCGGACGGATTCATCTGCCATGGAGTGCATCGGGTGACGCCGTCGAGGTGCGAGTAGGCGTCGAACGAGGTACCGCGGCCCGAGCCGGGCATCGCTATTCCGCGCTGCACTGTCAGATCGACGACAAGTTGCCCATCCTTGTGCAGTGTTCCGCGGCGGATGTCGCTGTCGTGGTCGACTGCGAAGTCGGCCAACTCTTTTGGGAAACCCCAGATCCCACGCCCGGCGGCAAGAGTGAACTCGCCATCGACGGGCAGTCGATGGATGAGAACGCCGGCGCCGCCCGTGGCCAATGCGCGAAGGTCGCCCAGAGTCGATGTCGATGCAGCGCCGTCGTGCCGAACCATGAAAGACACGCCGAACTCGTTGTACGGGCCCAAGTCTCCGTCGACGTAGTTCACGAACACGAGGGTGCAAAGGGCACGGTCTGGACGGACCCGGAGGACCTCGAGGCCGGTGTAGTCGATCACCGCCTGCGCTGCCGCTGCCGGCACCGTATACGTTGCCATGAAGGCGTTCGCGAGCCGGATCTGCACAGGCATCTGCACATCGCGACCGAGAATCGTATGCGCGGTCACGGCGTCACCACTCCCCGCAAACCGTCCGCGCCGTAGACGGGTTCCAACATCGACGTGAAATCGGGACCGCGGCGCAGCATCTGGCCGCCGTCGACGTTGATGATCTGCCCGGTGATCCAGGTGGACTGAGCGCCGAGCAGGAACTTGGCCAGCGCGGCGATGTCGGCTACTTCACCGATCCGTGCCAACGGAGTCGATGCCATGTAGTCGTCGAGCACGGGACCGCCGCCGGTGATGATCGATACGAGATCGGTACGGGTCAGACCAGGGCGAATGCAATTGACACGAACATTGCTGGCGCCCAACTCATCCGCTGCCAATTGCACGAGGTGATCGACACCTGATTTCGACACCCCGTATGCCCCGAACCACCGATGGGTATTGCTGGCCGCGATCGACGAGATCGCGACGATCGAGCCGCCGCCCGCAGCGACCAATGCTCGCGCTGAATGCTTGATGGTGAGCATCGTTCCAGTGACGTTGAGTTCGACCGTTCGGCGCCAAGCGGCAGCGTCGATCTGCGTGATCGGGCTGATCGTCTCGTTGCCGCCTGCGCACGCGACGACGCCGTCGAGCCGGCCGGTGGGCTCGGCAGCGGCTGCGACTGCGGCGACGACGTCGTCTTCGTTGGTGACGTCGGTAGGCGCTGTCTGAACGGTGCCCTTGCCGCTGGTTTCGGTCAGTATGTGCTTCGCCGCGGCGTCAAGCTTGTCCTGACTGCGTCCGCAGATGGTCACGCTCGCGCCTGCGGCCGCGAGTTCGAGCGCAATCCCGAGGCCGATCCCGCTCCCACCGCCGGTGACGAGTATCGATTTGCCGTTGAATTCTTCTTTGTCCACGGATCCTCCGGTGGCCGCACGAGTATCGGCGCGATGAACCGCCCGATCTGTTCCTCAATAGTAGAACAAGTTCTAGTATTGGTTGCGGATCGAGCAGAATGCCACGACGACCGGAGACCCAGATGACGACTGCGGATACGAAACCGGACTTCGACCTTCTGGACGGACGCTTCTATGCCGGCGAACTCGGCGATCCGCGGACGGCATACGCCTGGATGCGTGCGAACGAACCGGTGTCGCGTGATCGACCGAATGGGCTCGCGGCAGCCGCCAGCTACGACGCGATCATGGCTGCTGAACGGGACCCAGATCTGTTCTCGAACGCCGGCGGTATTCGGCCGGAGACCGGACCGTTGCCGCAGATGATCGACATGGACGACCCCGATCACGTGTCGCGCCGCAAGCTGGTGAACAAGGGATTCACGCGAAAACGAGTGGAAGGCCAGATCGACGCAATCGGGCCAGTCATCGATCAGCTGATCGATGCGGTCTGTGAGCGCGGCGAATGCGACTTCGTTGCCGACCTCGCAGCACCACTGCCGATGGCTGTCATCGGCGACATGCTCGGCGTCCGGCCGACGGATCGCGACATGTTCTTGCGATGGTCCGACGATCTGGTCAAGGCGTTGGGCAGCAATGCCACTCAAGAGCAGTTGCAGGCAAGTATGGACGCCTACATGGGATTTCGTGAGTTCATGATGCAGACCATCGCGGACCGTCGACGTGCGCCGACCGACGATTTGACGAGTGTTCTCGTCCATGCGGAAATCGACGGCGAGCGGCTGACCGATGAGAACGTACTCGGTGAGGCCCTCCTGATCCTGATTGGTGGCGACGAGACGACGCGGCACGTGCTCAGTGGCGGCATGGAGCAGCTTATGTTGCATCCGGATCAGCGAGATCGGTTGGTAGCCCGGCCGTCTGGAATCCGCACGGCGGTCGAGGAGATGCTCCGCTGGGTGACGCCGATCAAGAACATGTGCCGGACCATATCGAGGGACACGACGTTCTTCGGCGCAGATCTGTATGCGGGCGAGAAGATGATGCTGCTGTTCGAATCTGCGAACTTCGATGAGGCGCACTTCGACAACGCGGACGTGTTCGATTCGGCACGTGATCCCAATCCGCACTTGGCATTCGGATTCGGCAACCACTTCTGCCTCGGAAATCAGTTGGCGCGCATCGAGGGTCGGCTGATGTTCGAACGCATTCTTGCGCGGCTGCCGGATATGGAACTGGCAACATCGGCGTCGTTGCCGAGGCGGCCTGCGAACTTCATTTCCGGGTTGGAGTCGATGCCCGTGCGGTTTACGCCGACGGCGCAGCTCTCAGTCGAGTAACGTATTCCGCTGGCTGGCCGAATAGTTGCGAACTGCCATGTGCGCGTTTGAAATACAGGTGTGCATCGTGTTCCCAGGTGATCGCGATACCACCGTGCAGCTGAATCGACTCTGCTGCAACGTGACTGAATGTCTCGGAGCAGTACACTTTCGCGCTCGCGCAGTCCGCTGTGTCGAGTGATGCCGTCGCCGCATAGGACATCGATCGCGCGGTCTCGACGAGGACGTACATGTCCGCCATGCGGTGTCTGAGAGCCTGGAAGCTCCCGATCGGGCGGCCGAACTGCACCCGAGATTTCGTGTACTCGACTGTCATTGCCAGCGAGTGAGCCGCTGCCCCGATCTCCTCGGCCGCCAACGCGGCGCACGCGATATCTCGGACGCGGTCGAGAACCGCTGTGGCATTTCCGGTCGAGAACGGGCGGGCCTCGACGCCGACGAAGTCGATCACCGACAGGCGTCGCGTCGGATCCATTGCCCGCACCTGCTGGCACGAGACGCCTGCGCTGGTTGGATCGACGTCGAAGATGGCGACACCATCTCCGGCGAGCGCCACGACAATCAGGACATCGGCGATGTGCCCGTCCAGCACGTAATGGGCTGTTCCGTTGAGCTTTCCATCCGACCCAGCACTGACGCCGGGGGTGTCCCAACCCCCCTCGCCCGCCCAGCACAGCGCGGCGATGGATGTGCCCTCCGCAATGCCAGGGAGTAGGCGGCTACACGCTTCGTTGTCGCCGAGCGCGAGCAACGTCTGCGCGCCGAGGACCACCGAACCGAGCATCGGGGTTGGTGCGAGGGTGCGGCCGAGCTCTTCGAGCACCAGATGCGACTCGATCGGGCCGGCTCCGATGCCGCCGTACTCCTCTGGAATTGCCAGTGCCGCAACACCGATCTGTTGACACAGCAATTGCCAGAGCTTCTCGTCGTATCCGAGCTCGGAGTCGATGGCGCGCCGCACCGCGGAATGATCGGCGTGCTTGGCCAATAGCGAACGGACGGTGAGCGCGAGCTCCCGCTGTTCGTCGGTCACCACAGCCGCGCTCATCCGACGCTCCGCAACGACGCAGCCACACGTGCCCGATGATCGGCTGGCGTACCCCAGGCGGTGATCAGTGCGCGCACCTTTGTCAGCCAGAGTGACAGATCGTACTCAGCCGTGTAGCCGATTGCGCCATGCACCTGCAACGCTTTTCGCGCCGCGAGGTACGCCGCGTCGCCGCATGCGATCTTGGCTGCGGAAACGTCGCGGCTTGCGGTAGGCGCGTCGTTCGCGACCGAGATCGCAGCGCCGTACAGCAGTGGGGCCGCCATCTCCAGGGCAACCATCGCGTCGGCGAGGTGATGCTTGATCGCCTGGAATTGTCCAATCGGGCGACCGAACTGCACCCTGTTCTTGGCGTACTCGGTGGACGTGTCGAGCAGTGTGTAGCCGGCGCCGAGTAGCTGAGCGGCGCACGCCAATGCGCCGGCATCGAATGCCGCTGTTCCCGCGGCCCGAATCTCGTCTCCTTGCGCGAGCTGCGATGCAGATTCGACGTCGAAGAGTCGTCTGGCGGCGTCGACCGAATCCAGTTTCGCTGTCACCGTGACTTGTTCGAGCTTGTCCTCTTCGATCCGAAATACAACATCTGCGATATCGCCGTCGAGCGCTCGCGGCACGGAAGGGAGCGAAACGAGGGAGGCCAACACGGTGCCGTCGGCAATACCGGGGAGCCACCGCTGAGCAAGTGATTCGTCCGGAAGCCTCTGCAGCAAAGCAGGAATGGCCGCAGCCGTCTCGACGAGCGGCCCTGGAACTCCGGAGCGACCGATCTCGGTGAACGCGACGACGAGGTCGACAGGATGTGCGTCGAGCCCACCGAAACGCTCCGATATCGCCAGTCCGGTAACGCCAGCATCCGCCAATTGACGCAGCACCGCACGCCCGGGATCGAGCTCGCCGGCTCCCCACGAGCGGATTACCGCAGGCGTCTTTGCATCGGCGAGCAGGTCACGCAGGCTCGACGCAAAGTCGCGCTGTTCGGTGGACAGAGAGAACTTCATCGATCCGCCTTCGGAAGTCCGAGCAGCCGTTCGGCCACGATGTTGCGCTGAATCTCGTTGGTACCTGCATATATCGGGCCCGACAGCGAGAACAGGTAGCCGTCCTGCCAGCCGCCGGCAAGCTCGGCGTCAGGCCCGAGTACGTCCAGCGCTGTCTCGTGCAATGCGATATCGAGCTCGGACCAGAAGATCTTGTTGATCGATGATTCGGCGCCGAGCGAGCCGCCCTCGCTGAGCCTGGTCACCGTTCCGAACGTGTGCAGCCGATATGCCTCCGCACCGATCCATGCGTCGACAACCCGATCGCGCAGCGCGGTATCGGTCGGATCCGCGTGGGAACGCCACAATTCGAGCAGCCGATCGGCCGCGGCATTGAATCGCCCGGGGCTACGCAACGATAGGCCACGCTCGTTGCTCGACGTGCTCATTGCCACGCGCCATCCGTTGTGCACGCCACCGATGACGTCGGAGTCGGGCACGAAGACGTTCTCGAAGAAGAGCTCGGCGAATCCGGGCTCGCCGTCGAGCTGTGGGATCGGTCGGACCGTGACACCGTCCGCGGTGAGCGGAAACATGAAGTAGGTCAATCCGCGGTGTCGCTCGGCTGCGGAGTCGCTACGGAACAGCCCAAAACCCCAGTCGGCGAAGCTTGCTCGCGAACTCCATGTCTTCTGACCGCTCAGCAGCCAGCCGCCGTCGGTCTGACGTGCGGTGGAACGAATTCCCGCGAGGTCGCTACCTGCCTCGGGTTCCGACCATGCTTGGGCCCAAATGTCGTCTGCGCGTGCCATTCGAGGCATGAAGCGTGCCAATTGCTCCGGCGTGCCGTGTTCGAAAAGTGTGGGCGCCAAAAGGAAAATCCCGTTCTGGCTGACCCGCCCAGGCGCTCGCGCCGCGTAGTACTCCTGCTCGAACAAGACCCATTCCAACAAGGAAGCGTCGCGACCGCCGAGGTCCTCCGGCCAGGCCACCACCGAGAGCTTCGTCTCGGCAAGCGTGTGTTCCCATTCGCGATGCGCTTCGAACCCCGCCTTCGTGTCCATCGACGGAAGAGGTGTTGCCGGCGCGTGCGACGCGAGGAAGTCGCGTACTTCCTGCTGGAAGGCGATCGCCTTCTCGTTGAGATCGAGATCCACTAGTTAGCCTTATCTTTCATGGACTTCGCGTTCATCCCGCCCAACGAATCTGTGCCGACTTCGGCGTTGTGGGCGTGGGCGAAGTGATGCAAGCCGAAGACCGAATCCATGCCGTTTCGCATGCCCATCTGGTCTTCGCATTGATTGACGGCCTTCTTCGTCAAGGCGAGGCCGAACTGCGGCATCGCAGCGATGCGTTCGGCGATAGCGAAGGTCTCCGTCTCGAGCTCTTCGCGCGGGACAACACGATTCACCATGCCCCACTCGTACGCGCGTTGCGCGGTGAAGCGGTCGCCGGTGAACAGGATCTCCTTGGCCGCTCGTGGTCCGAGGACCCACGGATGCGCGAAGTACTCCACACCGGGAATCCCCATGCGGACAACAGGATCGGAGAAGAAGGCGTCGTCGGACGCGACGATCATGTCGCAGATCCAGGCAAGCATCAGGCCACCCGCGATGCATGCACCTTGCACCATTGCGATGGTCGGTTTCGGCAATTCGCGCCAGCGCCTGCACATCCCGAGATAGACCTCCATCTCGCGGGCGTAGCGCTGATCGCCGCCGGGGCGATCGACGTGGTCCCACCAGAGGACCGCTTTGTTCTCGTAGTGCACGTGGTGATCTCGGCCAGGTGTGCCGATGTCATGACCGGCGCTGAAGTGCTTGCCGTTGCCCGCCAATACGATCACCGCGACGTCGGCATCTTCGACCGCACGCTCGAACGCGGCGTCGAGTGCG
>JBBSKP010000247.1:0-6975 GCA_038256175.1 Mycobacteriales bacterium | reverse complement strand
GTTGGGGGGTACCAGAATCCGGGACCGTCGGGCACCGAACCACGAAACGGCACGGCAGTCGAACTGTCGACATACGCCGAGACCGTGCGCCGATGAGCCGCCGAAATCAGCGGACCCATCTCGGTGGCTTCGTCACCAGGGTCCCCGACGACAATGCCGCCTACCGCTGGTTCGAGCAGTTCCATGAACTTGTCGAACACGCTTCGCTGCACCAGAATTCGAGACCGCGCACAGCAATCTTGACCGGCGTTGTCGAACACACCGTATGGTGCTGTCTCCGCCGCGCGCTCGATATCGGAGTCCGCGAACACGATGTTCGCATTCTTGCCACCGAGTTCCAGCGTCACACGCTTCACCTGGTCGGCGCACCCCGCCATGATGGCCTTACCCACCTCGGTCGACCCGGTAAACACCACCTTGCGCACGGCAGGGTTTGTCACGAACCGCTGTCCCACAACCGATCCCTTGCCGGGCAGCACCTGGAACACCTCGGGCGGTATGCCGGCCTCGAGCGCAAGTTCGCCGAGCCGGATCGCTGTGAGCGGAGTCAGCTCGGCGGGTTTGAGAACAACGGTGTTGCCGGCAGCCAAGGCCGGCGCGAAACCCCACGCCGCGATCGGCATCGGAAAGTTCCACGGGACAATGACGCCGACGACGCCGATCGGTTCGTTGAACGTGATGTTGACCCCGCCGGGAACGGGGATTTGCTTGCCCAACAAGCGCTCCGGTGCCGCAGAGTAGTACTGCAGCACATCTCTGACATTGCCAGCTTCCCAGCGCGCATTGCCGATTGTATGGCCCGCATTCGCAACCTCCAGGCGTGCAAGGTTTTCCAGATCGGCGTCCACAGCATCGGCAAACCTGCGTAACAGCCGAGCACGATCACCCGGCGCGACGGCACGCCAGGAGACGAGCGCGGTGTGCGCGCGAGCAATCGCGGCATCGACTTCTACCACTCCAAGTGGCACGACGTCTGCAATAACGGATTCGGTTGCCGGATTGATCACTTGAGTCATGCGTGTTCCCCCAGTCGATATCGTCTCGCCTCGCCCACCAGCGCGGCAAACAGTCGATCGTCGGTCGCGTCCTCTTCGGGATGCCACTGAACACCGAATACGTTGGCGCCGTCCATCTCCACAGCTTCGATCGTGCCGTCGTCGGCCCATGCCGTGGCACGCAGACCGTCGGCTATCCGATCGATCGCCTGGTGATGGTGGCAATGCACCTTCACTTCGGTCCCGATGATGCGCGCGATCGCGCTACCGGCGCTCGTTGTAATCCGGCGCCTGCCGAAAGTTCCTGGTGTCGGCAGATGTTCGTCATGACCGAGCGCGTCCGGAAGGTGTTGGTTCAACGCTCCCCCAAGGGCGACGTTGAGAAGTTGCAAGCCGCGGCATACAGCGAATACGGGCAATCCTGCCGAACGCGCCTCGGTAAGCAGAACCACCTCGAACTCGTCACGCTCCGGGCGAGTGCTGCGTGTCCGCTCGTGCGCCGGCGCACCGTAGCGCGCCGGGTCGATGTCCGCTCCGCCCGAGAGCACCAGACCGTCCAGCCTGCCGACGATTTCGCGTTGCCCGTCGCCGACCGGCGGGAGCAGCACCGGCACTCCCCCGGCCCGCACGACCGCGTCGAAGTACACCCGCGGCAGCACCGCGCCGTCGGTCTCCCAGACGCCGTAACGCGCAGCCTCGACGTAGGTTGTGATGCCGATCAGCGGCCGGATGTCAGAGTCGTTCGAAGCCACGAATCCGCTCCCAATCGGTGACGGCGGCATCGTATGCCGCGAGTTCGATCCGGGCGGCGTTGAGATAGTGCTCCACCATCTCCGCACCGAAGGCATCTCGTGCAATTGTGCTCTGCGCGAAGAGGTCCACGGCGTCCCGCAGATTCGCTGGCACCGTCGGCTTCTCGGATCCGTACGCGTTTCCTTCGAACGCCGGCTCGAGCGGAAGCGTGTTTTCGATGCCGTGCAGTCCAGCGGCAATCAGTGCCGCCACTGCGAGGTACGGGTTCACATCGCCGCCGGGAACTCGATTCTCGACCCGCAGGGATTCGCCGTGACCAACGACGCGGAGCGCGCACGTGCGGTTGTCCGGACCCCATGCGACCGCGGTCGGCGCGAAACTACCGGGAACGAAACGCTTGTACGAGTTAATGTTCGGCGCCAACAGATAGGTGAATTCTCGCAGGCACGCGAGTTGGCCTGCAATGAAATGCTCCATCAATTCCGAGAATCCGCCTGGCCTATCACCCGCCAATACAGCCGCGCCGTCGTCGGTCCGGAAGCTGAGGTGGATGTGGCACGAATTTCCTTCACGTTCATTGTATTTCGCCATGAACGTGAGGCTATTGCCTTCCTGCGCCGCGATCTCCTTCGACCCGGTCTTGTAGATCGTGTGGTTATCGCAGGTCGCCAACGCCTTGTCGTAGCGGAACGCGATCTCGTGCTGACCCGGGTTGCACTCACCCTTTGCCGACTCCACATACAAGCCGGCCCCTGCCATTTCGTTGCGAATCCGGCGCAGCAGTGGCTCGACGCGCGAGGTCCCGAGCATCGAATAGTCGACGTTGTACTGGTTGGACGCTGTGAGATGTCGGTACCCGTTCGACCATGCCTGCTCGTAGGTGTCGTCGAAAACGATGAATTCGAGCTCGGTTCCGACGTACGCGGTCAACCCATGTTCGGCAAGGCGGTCGAGCTGAGCTCGCAGAATCTGACGGGGCGATGGGCCGACCGCGCCGCCTTCCACCCGCTCGAGATCGCAGATCACCAGCGCGGTCCCGGGCTGCCACGGCACAAGTCGCAAGGTGTCGAAGTCCGGCCGCAGCACGAAGTCTCCGTATCCGCTGTCCCACGACGACATCGCATAACCGTCAACGGTGTTCATCTCGACATCGACGGCCAGCAGATAGTTGCATGCCTCGGTCGCGTGCTCAACAACCTCGTCGAGGAAATACCTGGCAGCGCAGCGTTTTCCTTGCATTCTGCCTTGCATGTCCGTCATTGCGACAAGCACGGTGTCGATCGATCCGGCGTCGACCCGCGCACGCAACTCCGACAGGCTGAGCATCCCTTCGCGCATCCGTTGGCCTTTCCATCGCATTCAATGGATCATTTCCGATCCATTGTAAACCGACTCATTCGAGCCGCACATCATCTGGCGTCTTGTCATCGCGAAGTCCACGCCACGCGGGGTGGCGCAGGCGACCCGGTCCCGTCCAGTCCATGAATCGCACTTCCCCGACGAGCTTCGGTGTCGTCCACACCGCATCCTTGCGCTCCGCCGCAGGCAAATCCCCGGCGAAGGGACTGGTCTTACGCTCCAACGGTTTCAGCTTGGCGGACAACATCTCGAGAACCGACTCGGTAAACCCCGTTCCGACCTTGCCCACATAACGCAAGCCCGACTCGTCCGGAATGCCGACGAGCAGCGATCCGATGCGCCCGGACCGCCCACCCTGACCCCGTTTCCATCCGCCGATCACCACTTCTTGAGTACGCCAATTCTTGGCCTTGATCCATGCCTGGCCCCGTTTGCCTGCCAGGTACGTCGACTCTTTCCGTTTCGCGACCACCCCTTCCCAGCCCTGCTCCTGGCTGTGCGCCAACGCCTCCGCGCCGGAGCCGTCGAGCAACGGAGGGACCTGCATCGAGGGCGCCTTCGCCGCAAGCACTTCCAGCACCCGACGGCGGTCGACATACCGCTTGCGTAGCAACGACGTGCCGTCGAGAAACAGCAGATCGAAGGCGAGGAATTCGGCGTCGGCGCCGCCGACTTGGAGCAGCCCGAAGTCGGGGATTCCCTTCGAATCGAAAACCACGATCTCGCCGTCCAGGACAACCTGATGGTCTTCGAGTTCGGCGGCAAGTACCGCTAGGCCGGGATACCGCTCGGTGACAACGTTTCCGGCGCGGCTTCGCAGTTTCAGCTCACCGTGATCGATCTCGACGATGAGCCGGTAGCCATCCCATTTCGCCTCGAAACACCAATCCTCGGAATCTAAGCCCTCGATCGAACCGGGCGTCGCGAGCATCGGCGAGAGCCCACGAGGCATCTCTGACTGTGCCCGAGTCGATTCCGGATGCTCGTCCTTCATCCGGTGCATCAGCCAGTTCTTGCCGCCGGTCTGAATCAAAGCGAATCGGCCTTCGACGCGCTCACCATGCAATGTGACGATCACTTCGTCGTCACGCCACTTCTCGGTCTCGTAAGTGCCGGTGTCCCAGATCGTCATCTCACCGCCGCCGTACTCGCCCTTCGGGATGCTTCCGTGGAAGTTCAAGTACTCCAGCGGATGATCCTCGGTGTGCACCGCCAGCCGGTTCTCCTTCGTCGTAGTCGGAACGCCTTTCGGCACGGCCCAGGAGACCAGCACACCGTCACGTTCCAACCGCACATCCCAATACAGCCGGCGCGCATGGTGTTCCTGAATGACGAAGGAGTTTCCGGCTCCGGGCTTCGGCGGCTGCGTCGGGACCGGCTCCGGCGTCTTCGCGGCATCTCGCATGCTGCGGTACGTATCCAGGGCATCCGGAGCTGTGCTGCGAACCGAGTCCAAGTCCGCCAGCAAATCCCCCTCCGCCTCGAACCGCGCCAACACCTCGTCGAAACTCAAGTGCCGGAGGTTTTCCGCGTCCTCCAGCTCTGCCCAGGTTCGTGGTGCCGCGACCATCGGCTGCGCCCGACCACGCATCGAGTACGGCGCGATCGTCGTCTTCGCCGGGTTGTTCTGACTCCAATCCAGAAAGACTTTCCCGGTCCGGACGGCTTTCGCCATGGTCGCGGTCACCAGATTCGGGTGCAGCTTTTCCAGATTTCCGGCTACCTGCTTCGCGACCGTCGAGGCGCCGCCGGGGCTGAGCTTGCGGTCCAGCGGAACGTAAACGTGAATTCCTTTGCTGCCGCTCGTGACCGGAAAGGCTGTCAGCCCGACGTCGGCGACCATGTCTCGAACGGCGAGGGCGACTTCGGCGCATTCCACGAGCCCGACGCCTTCCCCCGGGTCGAGGTCGAACACCAGTCGAGTTGCCGCGCCTATCTCACCGTCGTCGAATCGCCACTGCGGCACATGGATTTCCAGCGCCGCCTGCTGCCCGAGCCACGCCATCCCGGCGACGGAATCGATGACCGGATATTCGATCGTGCGTTCCTTGTGATGAATAGCCTTGCGTTGCACCCATTCCGGCGCATGCTTGGCGAGATTCTTCTCGAAAAACGCCGAGGCCTCGACTCCGTTGGGCCAGCGCTTGCGCGTCACGGGCCGACCTTCGATGTGCGGCAACATCGCCGGGGCGATCGCAACGTAGTAGTCGATCACCTCGCCCTTGGTCGTCCCCGTACTCGGATAGAGCACCTTGTCCAAGTTGGACAGCTCGAGCCGACGACCGTCGATCGTCCGAGTTGGCATAGTTGAACCTTGCCGCAATCGGCCGCTCACAGGCAAGATTGCCGGCGTGCCCTTTCACATACGCGGTGCTGCCCCTCGGCTCGCGCTCGTTGCCGCCGTCGCTCTGCTGGCCGGTTCGTGCGCTGATTCGAACTCCGCCGACGCCGACGGCACATCGTCAGCCCGCGCTCCGGAGGCTTACACGAGGCTCCCACCGACAAAGGCGATCGGCGATTGCAGACCGGGCAGCGGCAAGACCGTACGCGACGGCTACCTCACCATCGCAACCGACAACCCCGCGTACCCACCGTGGTTCATCGACGACGATCCGGCCAATGGCAAGGGTTTCGAAGGCGCGGTCGCCCGGGTCGTGTCCGAGAAGCTCGGCTACTCCGACGACAAGGTCGATTTCATCTCGGTTCCGTTCGACACCGCATTGGAACCCGGTGAGAAGAACTTCGACTTCGATATCAACCAATTCACGATCATCGACGATCGACGGCAGGCAGTCGACTTCTCGTCGCCGTACTACGCCGTTGCTCAATCGGTGGTCTCCATGGCGGACAATCCCGCCGCGCATGCCGAATCGCTCGCCGCATTGAGCGCTTTCCGCCTCGGTGCCCAGCGCGGATCCACAAGCTTCACCGCGATCGTCGAAACGCTGCACCCCGCTATTGCGCCCATCGAGTTCGCTACCAATGACGAGGCGAAAGCTGCGCTCGCCGCGGGCCAGATCGACGCGTTGGTTGCGGACATCCCTACGGGCTTTCAGATTGCCGCCAGCCAAGTTCCAGGCAGCGTGCTGGTCGGTCAGTTCCCGAGACCCAACCAGGTGACGGAATTCTTCGGCCTCGTCCTCGAGAAGGGGAGCCCGCTCACTCCCTGCGTGACTGCAGCCGTCGATTCGCTCTACGCCGACGGCACTCTCGATCAGCTTGCGGACCGCTGGATCGCGTCGACGGCCGGAGCACGTGTGCTCGAATAACTAGTCGCGCGGTGCCCGTCGAGTAGACCCGCCGCTGCGAGGACGAGCGATCCGGTGCACACCGACGTGACACGGCGCGAAGTGCCCGCGATCTTCACCAGTGATGCCAGGATTCGTCTGTCCGTGGCTGGGTCATCGGTTCACAAGCCGCCGACGATTAACAATGTGTCGATCGACTTGTGTTCGGCTGCAACGGCTTCGAGCGATGTGTCGGCGCCGACTTCGATCCCGCCGGTAAGCCGACTTCCCGAGCAATGCGTTGGCGGTCTCGAATACTTCCACCGGACCTGCAAGATCGAGCGACTGGTGATTGTCGTAAGCAACGATGACGACGGTCAATCTATGAAGATCTCGGCCAGAACTACCGGAACGCGGGGAGGCTGAATCCGTGTTGGCCGAGGGTGTTGTAGGCGTGGATGACGGCGTTGCGGAGTAGTTCGTAGTGCCAGAGTTTGGCGGTGTGAGCGTCGACCCCGGGCGTAGTGACCCGGTTGCTCGGGTTCTATTTCCCGGGGCCGCGCTCCCGAACCGGACGTGCGACTTTCACCGCATCCGGCTCTCCGTAGGTCACGTCGGGACGGGCGTGAGTGTCCAGGGCG
>JBBSKP010000246.1:0-6993 GCA_038256175.1 Mycobacteriales bacterium | reverse complement strand
TGCAGGCGGGTTTGTTGTTCCATGCGATTTTGTCCGATGAGTCGGTCGATGCGTACATGGTGCAGTTGACGTTGGAGTTGGGTGGGGTTGTCGAGGCGGAGCGGTTCCGTCGTGCGGGTCAGGCGTTGTTGGATCGGCATGGGAATTTGCGGTCGGCGTTTGTGCATGATTCCGATGGTGTTGCGGTGCAGGTTGTTCAGAACAACGTGACGCTGCCCTTCACGCAGGTGGATTTGAGCGGAGTTGCCCCCGGCGAGGTCGAGGAGCGGGTCGCCGCGGTTGTAGAAGCCGATCGCGCAGCGCGGTTCGACATGGCCGTTGCGCCGCTGTTGCGGTTGTTGTTGATCAAGACAGCACCGGGCCAATACCGGTTGGTCGTCACGAATCATCATATTTTGCTTGATGGTTGGTCGACGCCCCTGTTGTTGCGGGACCTCTTGGGGCTCTACGCCACTGATGGTGACGCAACGGTGCTGCCGCGAGTGCGGCCCTACCGCGAGTACTTGGCGTGGTTGGCGCAGCGTCCGGCAGGGGAGTCTGTCGCCGCGTGGAAGAGCGCGCTGGCAGGTGTGGACGAGCCGACGTTGTTGGTTCCGGTCGAGGCGGGCCGTACGTATTCGGCGTTCTCGGCCGACGTGGAACTGTCGCTCAACGAGTCGGAGACGGCATCGCTACGCGAGCTGGCGCGTGATCGTGGCGTCACTCTGAACACCGTGGTGCAGGCGGCATGGGGAATTGTGCTCGGCGCATTGACTTCTCGTGACGATGTCGTGTTCGGGGCGACAGTCTCGGGCAGGCCGCCGCAGATTGCCGGCATCGAATCGATGATCGGGCTGTTCATCAACACACTGCCGGTCAGGGTCAAGCTCGACTATCGCAAGAGTCTGGGCGAGCTGCTCGATTCGCTCCAGGCGGAGCAGGCTGCGCTGCTCGACCATCATCACGTCGCGCTGCCCGAGATCCAATACGCCGTCGGTCCGAGCGTTGCCTTCGATACGTTGACGGTGTTCGAGTCCTATCCGATCGATCGCGCCGGCCTGTCGGATCACACCGACATCGTCGGCATGCACGTGCTCGACGTCTACGGGGGCAGCGCGACTCACTATCCGCTCACAGTCGTGGCGTCTGTCGATTCCAGGCTCCACGTCATGCTGAAGTACCAGGTCGATCTGCTGGACCTCGCTACCGTCGAGCGGATCGGCGGCTGGATCTTGCGGGTGTTCGAGGCGATCATCGCCGATGTCGACATGCCGATCGCACGCGTGCACCTGCTCACCGACACCGAACGGCGAGAGCTTGCCCCTGTCCGCGGACCGCACGGACGCCGCGCCAGGAGCTTGCCGCAGCTGCTCTCCAATGCTGCGGGGATCGATCCTGAATCGACAGCGCTGACGTTCGAGGGCCGCGAGGTTTCCTACCACGAGTTGGATAGGCGTTCGAACCGTCTGGCACGAGTCCTGATCGACAACGGTGCCGGTCCGGAAGTAGTTGTCGCACTTGGCATTGCCCGATCGATCGAATCGATCGTCGCAATCTGGGCGGTGACAAAGACGGGCGCCGCCTTCGTACCGATCGACCCCAGCTATCCAGCCGATCGCATCGAGCACATGCTCACCGACTCCGGTGCAGCATTCGGTGTCACCGTGAGTTCCGCGCGTGCGGGACTCACCGATGACGTCGCATGGCTGTCGCTCGACGACCCCGACTTCGAACGCCTGGCTGCAGCGAAATCGGCTGCTGCGGTGACTGATAGGCACCGAATCCAACCGATCAGGTTGCGAAACCCCGCCTACATCATCTACACGTCGGGATCCACCGGGCTACCCAAGGGCGTCGTGGTGACGCACGCCGGTATCGACAACTTTGCCGCCGACCAACGCGCGCGATTCCACACGAACAGGTCGTCGCGCACACTGCACTTCTCGTCACCGAGCTTCGATGCGTCGATGCTCGAATTGATGTTGGCGTTCGGCTCAGGCGCGACGATGGTGATTGCCCCGCCGTCGATCTATGGCGGCGCCGAACTGGCTGAACTCCTTGCCGCCGAGCGTGTTACACACGCATTCATCACCCCGGCCGCGTTGGCGTCGGTCGATCCGACCGGACTCGACTGCGTGCGCTGCGTCGTCACCGGCGGCGAGGCGTGCCCGCCCGAGTTGGTCGCGCAGTGGGTTCCTAGCGGTGGCACTGCGGAGCGCGAGATGTTCAACGCCTACGGTCCGACGGAAACAACGGTCGTTGCCGCGCTGAGCAGGAAGTTGTCGCCCGAGGTGCCGGTCACGATCGGTGGCCCGCCGGTCGGCTACAGCAACGTGGTGCTCGATCGTCGCTTGCTTCCGGTGCCCGTGGGTGTCGCCGGCGAGTTGTATGTCAGCGGGCCAGGTTTGGCGCGCGGCTATCGGAGTCGACTGGCGCTTACCAGCGAACGGTTCGTCGCGAACCCGTTCGGCGCGCCAGGTGCGCGGATGTACCGCACCGGTGACATCGTCCGGTGGAACGCGGATGGTGAATTGGAGTACCTGGGGCGCAGCGACTATCAGGTCAAGATTCGCGGCTTCCGGATCGAACTGGGCGAGATCGACGCGACGTTGATGAAGCATTCTGCTGTCGATTTCGCAGCGACGCTCGGTCGGCGAGGACCGTCGGGGGAGACCGTGCTGGTTTCCTACGTGCGGGCAACCGATGCGGTGAGCGTGGATGCCCTGACCATGCACGCGTCGGGATTCCTGCCGGCGCACATGGTTCCCGCTGCCGTGGTGCTACTCGACGAGATTCCGTTGACACCCGCAGGCAAGCTGGATCGCAAAGCATTGCCGGAGCCGACTTTCGAGGTGCGAGCCGGCCGATCACGCGCTCCGGAAAGCCCCGTCGAACAAACCCTCGCGAACGTGTTCACCGAGGTACTCGGTGTCGATCGCGTGGGGGTCGACGACAGCTTCTTCGAACTCGGCGGCAATTCGCTTGTAGCAACTCGGGTTACTGCTCGCGTGAACGCTGCGCTGGATGTGACGTTGGGCGTGCGGGCCATATTCGATGCGCCAACCGTCCGAACCCTTGCATCCCGCATCGCCCAGGACGGTGGAAACGGAGGCAGTCCGCGCCGGGCGCTCGTCGCCGGACTGCGCCCCGAACGGATACCGGTGTCCTTTGCGCAGCAACGGATGTGGTTCATCAACCAGTTCGACGTTACGTCCGCTGCCTACAACATTCCGCTGGCAATCCGGCTGACAGGTTCGCTCGATCAGGCGGCGCTTCGGATGGCGATCGGCGATGTCCTCGAGCGGCACGAGAGTCTTCGGACGATCTTCCCCGACGGCGGCACGGGTCCGATCCAGCAGATCGTTGCCACTGACGGCGTCATCCCCGATCTGCAGCCGCAGGCCGTCTCGGGTGCAACGGAACTGGCGAGCAGCCTGGAGGGCCTGTTGTCAGCGGGCTTCGACGTCACCGTGCAGGTGCCGTTCCGGGCACAGTTGTACCGGCTCGCGCAGGACGAGCACGTACTTGCGCTGGCCGTGCACCACATCTGTGCTGACGGATTCTCGATGGCGCCGCTCGCGCGGGACGTGATGACCGCCTATGTCGCTCGCACCAACCGGCAGGAGCCGGGCTGGAATCCGTTGGCCGTGCAGTATGCCGACTTCGCGCTGTGGCAGCGTGACGTGCTCGGTTCCGAAAACGATCCGAACACCATTCTCTCGGCACAGCTGGCGTACTGGAAGACTGCGCTCGCAGGCCTGCCGGAAGTTCTTGCGCTACCGTCAGATCGGGCTCGCCCGCCGCAGCAGTCGTTCCGCGGAGATGTGGTGCGGTTCGATATTCCAGCGGACGTGCACCGTGGGCTCCTGGACCTTGCTCGTGAACACCGGTCGACGCAGTTCATGGTTGCCCACGCAGCACTGTCTGTACTGCTTGCGCGCCTGAGCGGTACCGACGACATCGCAATCGGCACGCCGGTTGCGGGACGCGGTGAAGCAGCGCTCGACGACATGGTCGGAATGTTCGTCAACACGTTGGTGCTCCGCACTCGAGTCGACGGTGGCGCGGGGTTCGCGCAACTACTCGACAGGTCTCGCGAAGCGGACGTGAATGCGTTCAGCCATATCGATCTGCCATTCGAGCGGCTGATCGAAGCGCTCGGCCTCGAACGTTCGACAGCGCATTCGCCGCTGTTCCAGGTCCTGCTCGAGTTCCAGAACAGTGAGCGCCCACATCTCGAATTGCCCGGCCTGACAGTCGAACCGGTCGATTTCGAGCTGGCGGTCGCAAAGTTCGATCTGCAGCTGACCCTGTCCGAGCGGCACGACGCCGCCGGTTCGCCGGACGGTATGGATGCTGCGCTGACGTTCGCGACGGATCTCTTCGACGCTGACACCGTGCAGGGGTTCGCCACTCGGTTCACGAGGATCCTCGAAGCTGTGATCTCCGATCCGCGCAGCGCGGTCGGAGACATCGAGATCACCGATGGCGCCGAGCGGCACACGATGCTCAGCGAATGGAACAGCGCGGGCAGCGAGGTCGAGCCGCTGACCTTGGCCGATATGTTCGGCCGCTCGTTGGCGCAGGCACCCGACTCTGTCGCCGTGGTGTTCGAGGGCGAATCGTTGACGTACCGCGCGCTCGATGGGCGCGCCAATCAGCTCGCCCGCCGCTTGATTGCGATGGGCGTCGGTCCGGATTCGCTTGTTGCGGTTGCCTTGCCGAGGTCCAACGATCTCGTGGTTGCACTGCTGGCGGTCATCAAGGCCGGCGGCGGGTACTTGCCGCTCGACGTGATGTATCCGAGCGAGCGGCTCGCCTTCATGATCACCGATGCCAGGCCGACGTGCGTGATCTCCGATGGTGCCGCAGTTGTCGACCTCCCGGTGGGCGACGTGCCGACGGTACTTCTGGACGCGCCCGAGTTCCTGTCCGATCTCGCGACGACATCGATCGACCCCGTCACCGACGCCGACCGAGTCGCGCCGCTGCTGCCGGATTCGCTCGCGTACGTCATCTACACCTCGGGATCGACCGGGCTGCCCAAGGGCGTCATGGTCTCGCACCGGAACGTGTTGACTCTGTTTGCGAACACGGCCGACTACTTCGGTTTCGACGAATCCGACGTGTGGACGATGTTCCACTCGTACGCCTTCGATTTCTCCGTCTGGGAGCTGTGGGGACCATTGCTCCACGGTGGCCGGCTGGTGGTCGTCGACTACTTCACCGCACGCTCACCTGAGCGGTTCCTGGAATTGCTGCACCGCGAACGAGTTACGGTCCTGAACCAGACACCGACGGCGTTCTATCAGTTGGCCGAGGCCGACCGGGCGGCGGCCGATACCGAGCTTGCGTTGCGGTACGTGATCTTCGGCGGCGAGGCGCTCGAACTCGGACAGCTTGCGCGTTGGTACGCCCGCCACGATGAGACAAGTCCGGCGCTGGTGAACATGTACGGGATCACCGAGACCACGGTGCACGTCAGCCACGTGGCTCTCACCGAGGAGTTCGCGAAGTCGGCTGCAGCAAGTGTTATCGGTCGGGCAATCCCCGGCCTGCGCGTATCCGTACGCGACCAGCGCCTGCACCCCGTCCCGCCGGGAGTCAAGGGCGAGATGTACGTCTCGGGTCCACAACTGACTCGCGGGTATCTCGGCCGGCACGGGCTCAGCGCGACCCGATTCGTCGCAGACCCGTCGAGCGCAACCGGTGAGCGGATGTACCGCACCGGTGACGTCGCTCGCTGGAATGTCGACGGCCAGCTGGAGTACCTGGGCCGCAGCGATTTCCAGGTTAAGATTCGCGGCTTCCGGATCGAGCTGGGCGAGATCGAGTCGGCGCTGCTGCGCTGCCCCGGTGTCGCGCAATCGATTGTCATGGTGCGCAACGATTCTGGGGCGGGCGACCGGCTTGTCGGCTACGTCGTCCGCGAGGAAGGCGTCGCTCTCGACAGTGCGGCTGTGCTCGAGTTCGCCGGACGGCACCTGGCGGCCTACATGGTTCCTGCAGCATTGGTTGTGCTCGACGAACTGCCGCTGACGGAGAACGGCAAGCTCGATCGAAAGGCGCTGCCCGCAGCGGACTTCGAATCCTTGGTCGGAGCCGGCCGCGCAGCGGAAACGGATGTCGAGCAGATTCTGACGGGCCTGTTCGCCGAAGTGCTCGGGCTCGATCAGGACGCGAGTGCCCGCATGGGTGTGGACGACTCGTTCTTCGGCCTCGGCGGCGACAGCATCATGTCGATTCAGCTGGTGTCGCGGGCGAAGGCTGCTGGTCTGTTCTTGACGCCGCGAGATGTGTTCGAGCGCAAGACCGTTGCAGGTCTGGCCGAGGTCGCTGTGCCGGTCGGTGCGGACGGACCGGTTGTGCTCGAAGAACTCGCCGGCGGGGGAGTCGGCACGATGCCGTTGACCCCGATCGCCAGCTGGCTGCTCGAGCGGGAACACTTCGATCTGCACACGCAGTCAGCGGTACTGACGCTGCCCAACGCTATCGACGAGCAGGGCCTCGTCCGGACGGTGCAGGCCGTACTGGACACGCACGACATGCTGCGCTCACGACTGCAACGCAATTCGGACGCCGCGCGGGAGTTCGAAATCCAGCCGGTCGGTTCGGTTGTCGCGGAGCAGATCATTCGCCGCGTGCACGTCGATTCCGTTGCAGGCGCCGCGTTCTTCGACACCGCCTCGGCAGAGCTGAATGCCGCTGCGGCACGGCTTCGGCCGGAAGACGGCGTGATGGTGCAGTGCGTATGGCTGCAATCTGCTTCCGGCGCCTCGCGGTTGTTGATCGTCATCCATCACCTGGCGGTCGATGGTGTGTCGTGGCGCGTGTTGGTTCCGGATCTGGCGATGGCGTGGGCTCAGGTCGAGGCTGGTGTGGTGCCGGTGTTGGCGCAGCCGGGGACGTCGATGCGGCGGTGGTCGCATGGTTTGGTCGATGCTGCGCGCGATCGTGTGGGTGAGTTGGGGTTGTGGCAGTCGATGCTTGGTGGTGTGGATCCGGTGATCGGGT